>NZ_MTPV01000023.1:0-54240 GCF_002009585.1 Arthrobacter sp. SRS-W-1-2016
ACCTCGACCCCCGCCAAACACCCCGACGCAACCACCACTTCAGACCCACCCGCACATAAACCCGCCCCGGACATGAAACGCCCACCGGGACAAACCGGCCCGAATTCGTTGACATGTGACTAAATGGTCACCTATTCTGAATCCATGGACGCCGTCTTCAAGGCACTCTCCGACCCCACCCGCAGGGATCTGCTCGACGAGCTCTTCCGCGAGGACGGGCAGACGCTCAGCGCGCTTGAAGCACGGTTCGACATGACCCGTTTCGGGATCATGAAGCACCTCAAGATCCTTGAGGAAGCCGGGCTGGTGGTGACCCGCCGTCGTGGTCGCGAAAAGCTCCATTACCTGAATCCGGTACCCATCAGGCTCGTCCACGACCGCTGGGTGAGCAAATATGCAGAACCATGGGCCGCTGCGTTGAGCGACCTCAAAACCAGATTGGAAAGTCCCGTGGAAAAAATCTTCGAAATCTACATCAAGACCACTCCGGAACGGCTTTGGGAAGCCATCACGGACAGCGACACCCGCAGCAAGTACCAGTTTGGCAACACCCACACCGCCGACTGGACGCCGGGCGGGCACTACGAGATGCACAATCCGAAGGCCAACGGAATGGTCCTCGGCGAAGGCGAGAACGTGGAGGTCGATCCCCCGCGCAGGCTCGTCCAGACCATGCGCGCGCTCTGGGGGGAAGACGTCAAAGCCGAAGGCACATCACGCGTCACCTGGGAGATCGAACCGGTGGGCGACTCGTGCCACCTGACCGTCACCCACAGCGATCTTCGCGAAGGCGGCAACGACCAGATCTACGGCGGTTGGCCGATGATCCTCTCCGGCCTCAAGACCTGGCTGGAGACCGGCGAAGTCCTGACGACTCCCGGTTCATTGATGTATTCGTGAGGCTCGACGGCGGGGCGACCCGCGGCCGTTAGCTCCTGGCGGCGGGAGCGAGGGCCGCGTTGAGGTACTCCAAGTGCGCCAGGGTCGGTGCAGTCGTGTTTGCCGCGTATTCCGGGTGCTTGGTGAGGAATTTCTTGATGAAAGGGCACACCGGCACGATCCCGACTCCCTCGCCCACGGTTTCCTTCAGGGCCACGTCGGCGAGCCTGCCCGCGAGGCCTTGTCCGCCGAACTCGTCGTTGATCACGGTGTGGTAGAAGATCCGCTGCGGGGACCCGGTGTCGTCGTACGCCTTGTACGCGGCCTTGCCGATCACGTGGCCATCAACCAGTACTTCAAAGCGCTCGCGGTCAACGTTGTGGCGGAAAGTGGCATCGGTCATCGCTAGCTCCTCGGTTAGGTCCTGTCGACCTACCCTAACCTTGGAGTCCGGACGCTTTGTTCCCGGTGCGACCTTGTCGACACACTCTGTGCAGCCATCAAAGCCTGGCAACGAGGACTCCTAGATTCCTGCTTGGTTTGCTCTTTCCAACAATCCGGCATTGGTCCGGGACCACAAGTTGTTCTGAGCGTCCCGGAAGACCAGGCGCGTTACGCACCAGTTCTCCTTACGGGTGATTGGCCGAGTGAACCCGGCCAGAGCGCCTGTGTGATCGGCCAAGGCCCAACCACTGCGGTCCTTATGTGACTCCACAAAGTACTCCCCGGGCGGCAGTAGCCGGAGATTCAATGGCCGGAGTTGGCCCCGAACGTCCTGTGCTTCCAGGACAACGTCAAAGATTGGAGAGGTCGAGCCGTTGTTCACCACAACTCCGTAGGCCAACGCGGACCCATCCGAGCCGACGTGGACCGCGCTCCACGCGGCTACCCCGCCGGCTTGAGCCTTGAGTTTGTCCTCGTCGGCCTTAATGTCCCTATCGCGTTCAATCTTGTGCACGCCGGCTGCCGTCCAAGCAGCCCACGCGGCCGCAATCAAAGCGAACATGCTGCAAAATGCCGAAATCCATTCAGGCATACGTATCCCCCAACGTGTAAGTAAATGCACCAGGAGGATTACGCACGGCCATTCCGCTTGTCCAGTCACATGACGCCGCGCGGACAAACATTCGTCAGGTAATCCAACTCCACGCTTTCTCCAAGCCCGCGTTTGGACTTGGAGAAAGCGTGAAAGAAGGACTAGGCCGTGACGATGTCGCGTGTGGCGTGGTCGTACGTGAAGGTGACCTTGCCGCCGTCGTGCTTCAGCTCGTGGTTGGCGCCGTCACGCACGCCGAACGCGCCGTAGTTCTCGTCCCACGAGCGGTTCAGCGCGATCTTGTACGTATAGAAACCGGCAGGCAGCGTCGCCGCGAGGGTCCACACCTTACGACGGGCGTTGAACTTCATTTGCGCCTCGTCGTACTGCGGAGCCCAGTCCTCCGGCGCCCCGAGAATCGTATTGAAGTCGCCGGCGATCGCGACGGCGGACGGCTGCTCGAGCTTCTCGACGGCGGCGGCCGCTTTGGGTGCGGCAGCTTTCTTGGGTGCTGCCTTGGCGGCCGGAGCCTTCGTCGCGGCGGCTTCGGCGGCAGGCGCCTTGTCCACTGCGGGGACCTTCTTGGCCGCGGGCTTCCTGGCGGGAGCCTTCTTGACGGGGGCCGTCGGAAGCGGAGTATCTGCCGGAACAGGCGTGCCCTCAGCCAACGCGCTGGCGAACTCGTCCGGCTTGGCGAAAGCGACCGTGGCACGCAGGCCGTCGTCGGTGATGGTCCAGCCCGAACGGCCCTTGACCAGCCAGCCGGCCTTGACCAGCTTCGCGGTCTCGGTGGTCAGGTTCTTGTGGCCGCGCGGAATGCCTCCGCTGAGCAGTTCACTCTCGCGGGCGTCCAGCGGAACGCGGACAATCGCTTCAGCCAGGATCTCGCCGGCGTTCAACGACTGTTCGGACCACGTTCCCTCTGCCAAGACATCCAGGACGGTCTTGAGACGGACACTGCTTTTTTCGACGGTGGACTTGGCCACTGGGTCTCCTTCAACGGCGGACATTCCTTCAGCAGTCTGCCAATGTTCTGTAAATTCTGGCGACTGTTCTTGGTAAACACCGTGTGTCGTGACCCACTATTACGTCCAAAAGTCGGCAAGTGATGGAAGGCTCTCGGGTACCGGTCGGTAGCTAGGGCTTGGGGTACCCTCTTGCCCTCTACTCCCCCGCGGCCTTCTCCCACTCGGCAACCTTGGCCAACAAATCGGCCTTTCGGGCCTCGTCAGCGAAGGACGAACGCACCGAGTTTGCGGCCAGAAGTGCCCGCTCGCCGACAGTCAAGCCGTGCACGGCGACAAGCTGCTCGAAGTTGTCGTCCACGTACCCGCCAAAGTACGCAGGATCGTCCGAGTTCACGCTGACATTCAGCCCGGCTGCCAACATCGCAGGCAAAGGGTGGTCCGCCAGGGTGTCCACGGCGCGCAACCGGACGTTGGACAAGGGGCACACCGTCAGCGGGATTTGCTCGGCCACCAACCGTTGCACCAGGGCCGGATCTTCCATGCAGCGGATGCCGTGGTCGATCCGCTCCGCACCAAGCAGATCGAGGGCCTCGTACACATAGGATGCGGGGCCTTCCTCGCCGGCATGCGCGATCCGTCGCAGTCCGGCCTCCGCCGCGCGGCGGTAGAGCCGCTCGAACTTCGACGGCGGATTGCCCACCTCGGCCGAGTCCAAGCCGATGCCGGCAATGGGCGCCTTCATGGCGAGCAGCTGGTCCAAAACCTCCAGTGCGGATTCCTCGGACATATCCCTCAGGAACGCGGCAATCAGGAGCGTCGAGACGCCGAACTCCTCCACCGACGTCGCGAGTGCGGACGCCACACCGTTGACGCACGTCTCCAGTGCCACTCCGCGAGAAATGTGCGCCTGCGGGTCCATCATGACCTCGACGTGCCGCACTCCGCCGGCCGCGGCGCGTGCCAAATATGCCCTGGTCATGTCCGCAAAGTCCTGCTCGGTGCACAACACCGCCATGTTGGCGTAGTACAGATCAAGGAATGACTGCAGATCCGTGAACTCGTACCGTGCGCGCAGCTCGTCCAAATCCGCGTACGGAAGCTCGATCCCGTTCCGTTCAGCGAGCGCGAAAATCAGCTCGGGCTGAAGCGTCCCCTCGATGTGTAGGTGCAGTTCGGCAACCGGAGGTGCCGCCGTCGTCGTCGATTCGCCAAAAGTTTCCACGCGACAAGACTAGGACGAATACTCACCGCACCCCATTTGAACGCCCCGCAATGTGGGTTCAGGGCAGGTAGCGATTGATTCTGCGCAGGAGGGACCCGAAGACCGGATGGTGCTGCAATCGGCGGACCATCACCGCGTTCCGAGCGCGGTCAACCGACACCAGGATTGCACGCGCCGGCCAGTTCCCGGCACCGGTCTCCTGCCGGCGCGCAGAACTCCGGAGGGAGACCGTGCAAGCCAGGCACACTCCCGCCTCCGGATGTGCGCCAAGCCGGACGATCTTGGCCGCGGGATACTCCGAACCGCAACACCAGCAAGCGAATCCGCCCTGTACTTCATCACCGAATTCCGAAGGGGCTTCCATGGGACAAGTATTACTGCAAACCGCACTCTTCAGGGGCCCGATAACACGAGCGAGGGGAAGGCCACACCGTGTCAACTTGGATCTATGCCGTTCGGCCCCCAAACTGAAAGGATGCAGACCTTCCTCCCGTTCCCCGATTTCAAGCAATGTGCTGCCGTCTTGGACACCGCAAGGCTTGGCAAGCAGCGTGTCGAAGCACTGCAGATCCTTCGCGCACTGGTGATCCCCGAGTTCGGCCGGCCCTCCCACCCTGCTATCCGCATGTGGATGGGCTACGTTCCCGCCCTTACTCTTTACGGCCTGGCCATGGTGGATGAATGGGTCGCCCGAGGCAACCCGGACAACACCCGCGCCAGCATCACCGAGTTCGCGCCCCAGGCGGCCCACCCGGACTACGCCTCCAGGATTCCGATGCCGCCGTGGCTGGGCGACGCCGATTTCCACCTGAGCCACCGCTCCAAGCTGCTCCAAAAGGAGCCCCGCTTCTACGCCGAGCTCTTCCCGGACACTCCGAACGACCTTGAGTACCTCTGGCCCGAGCCTAGTCACGAGTTCATCCCCGAAGACCCCTACGACGACTTCATCTGGGTGCTTCGCGCCCCGGTGGGCGACGTCGAACCCGAAAAGATCGACAAGGTGGGGATGCCGGCAGCAGGCAAGGCCAAGGCTGCCAACAGCGACGGCGACGGTTACCAGTTCGTGTACGCATCGGAAACGTCCCGCCGCCCGGGCAAGACCGCCCGCAAGGCTCCGAAGCAACTGGTGAAGAAGCCCACCCGCAACCGCCAACGCCAGGACGAGGCCTTCCGCACGCTCCCCGGCAACACGTCCGTCCTCGTCCCCATCGAGGGTGGAGCCAAGTTTGCCTTGGGCAAGGTCCTCGGCCGGCCGATCACCCTGGAAGACGGCCGTTTCGGGCGAAACTTCGAGGTCACCAAGATCATCGACCGTGCGGACTTCGACTATCCGGCCTTGTTGCAGGATCCCCGGGCGTTCTTCCCGATTCCGGCACCGTAGCCCGGGCCAAGGGGACTGATGGATTTCCAGCAAATCATCGAGGCTGTCGGCCGGTACATGGACTTTGCGGGTGTCGCCGTGATGGTTGTCGGTGCCATCGCGTCGGTCCCGCTTGCCCTGCGCGGTTACAAGCCCAAACGCCTACCGGCAAGCTCGGCGCCGCTTTCGGTGTACCGCTCCTACAGGCAGCTCCTGGGACGCTCCATCCTGCTTGGCCTCGAATTCCTGGTGGCCGCGGACATCATCCGTACTGTCGCAGTCACCCCCACCTTTGAGAGCGTGGGGGTCCTGGCGGTCATCGTGCTGATCCGGACGTTCTTGAGCTTCTCCATCGAGCTTGAGATCACCGGGCGTTGGCCGTGGCAGAAGGCTCCTGCCCCGGGCTCGGAAGCCCATCCGGCATTGCCGACTTCGTGACTCACGAGTCGCACGCTCGCCCCCACTGCGCCGATCGCCGTCGTTTTCGTCGTTGCGTCTACTTATTCTGCCGACGGACGAGCGCCCGGATAACCAAGATCTCATAGGCCACCAAGGCAACAACCCAAATGTAGTCATACCAGCGGGCGTCGAATCGAACGAGCAACGCCAGCAGACCAAGGGCTGCAACCAACTGGGTGGTGACGATGGCCAACCAAGGCGTGGTCTTCACCTTATCCACAGGAAATGATCACCCCTCCTGCCGAGAAAAGGACACCCGCACCGTAGGCGGCCCAGCCGATTGCTCCTATCGGTCCCATAAGAGACACGATTACACCAAACCCTGCATACGCACATCCTATTGACACCGGTCCGCCACGGGGAATCAGATCCGGGTTGTAGTGTGCAACATGGCGGCCCGAGATATAGGTATCAAGCCATCCGTGACAGGCCAGGATCTCCTTGCCTTTCCACCCTATGGTGACTCCGTTATAACCCGTGCAGTAGTAGTCATACCGTCCCGTCGACATCGGGGCAACGGCGCCGCCAGGTGCCTTTTAATTTACGAGGACGGCTCCACCCGAAAAGTCGTATCGCCCTTCAAGACGGATTTTTAGTGCCGCTTGCGTCTCCGAAAATTGAGGACTTTCAAGGAGCAAAGCTAGACGGTTGCTATCACCGTCAAACGCCTCAGAAATTGCGGTTTGAATCTGTTCAGGTGTTTGCAACTGCGACGTTGTTTCGGCGGGTGTAACGACAACCGAAATGACGCTTCGTACTTTCTTCCCAATGCCCATTTCTCTCCCCTTTGAGTTGTAGCAAGTGGGTGACCATCATAAGTTGCATTTGTTAGAGGAAAGTTGCGACTAGGTGCTGCTAGTGCAGAATTGAGTGTCGTTTGGCGGAAAAATGAGTGTTCTTGCTTGGGACGAATGAGTATTTTCATCGAAGGTGCCCGCTGGGCCCTTTGGTGAATACTCTGGTTCCCGAGGAGTGCCAGCCCAGGCCATCCCTAACGCAACTGACTCGCAGTTAACGTCGTTTTCAGGGCTCAAAACGACACCTGCTGCGAGCTAGTTGGGCCCGGGATTCATCGATGTCTTCGGTATTCCCCGGCGTTGGAATGCCTCGTCCCACTGTGCCCAGTCTTCCGGCCGCACCGACGGCCGTCCGAGAAGGTAGCCCTGCCCGGCGGACATGCCGAGCTCCGCCACCGCGCTAAGCTCGGCTTCGGTTTCGATCCCTTCGGCGACGAGGGATGCCCCGATCTCCTTGGCGAACCCGACCATGGCAGCCCCCAACGCGCGCTGGCCTTGGTCGGTGTCGATGCCGGCGATGATGTCCCTGTCCAGTTTGATCACGTCCGGCTTAAGCAACAAGACGTGGCGCATGGACGCAAACCCGGATCCAGCGTCATCAACGGCGATCCTCAATCCACGGCCTCGCAACGATGCAAGCGCAGCCGCGAGGGGACCGTAATCAACCACATGTTGGCGTTCTGTCACCTCGAGCACTATCCGCCCCATCGGGATTCCGGCATTCGCAAAAATGTCGGGCAACCGTGCGTCAAGACATGCCCGTGGTGAGAGATTCACCGAAACCGACAACGCGGGTGGCAGCCCGGTCGCGGCGCGCAGCGCGGTTTCGAGGGCAAGAATCTCAAGCTCAACATCGAGTCCCACTGCCGCAGCTTCGACGAACCACACCTCGGGAGAAATGCCCTGCGGACTCAAGAACCGGGTCAACGCTTCAGCCCCGAGGACTGCATCTGTTTCCAAGGATCGGATCGGTTGGAAGGCTGTCAGCAAGGAGCGGCTGGCCAGGATCGCTTCAATGCGGCTCCTGGTCTCGCCGGTGGCCAGCGCGTCAAGTGTCAGGGGATCAAGGGCCCTGCTGGTTCCCTCAAAACCGCTCGGCTGTCCAGCGGCGTCGCGAAGCGCCCTTCCGGAAACCTCGACCACAACCCTGCTGCCGTCTTTGTGACGGCACACGGCGTGTAGTCCGGACCACCCGGCGGCGTTCTGGGTGGACGTTTTTGCTTGCAGTGCATTCGCCAGATCGTCGGGGTCGATAACCAGGCGGAAATGCCTTCCCAGGAGCTCGGAGGGCTCGTATCCGATCAAATCCACGCCCGCCGGGCTGGAGAAGGTGAAGCGCCCGTCATGTCCTATGGCCCACAACCACTCCCGGCTGGTGCTCAGCACCGTATCCATCAAGCGGTTGGTCTTTAACGCTTCGTCCCGCTCCCGCCGCTGGTGCCGCACCAAGGAAAATGACGCGAAAACCACAACCGGCACCACGAGCAAGGAAAACCCATCCGAAATCCAGACAGGCCATCCCCATGTTTCCCACGGATCATCGCCGGAGACGTAGGGCAGCCCGACGGCCAAGACAACACCCAACTCCATGGCGATGATGACAAACAGCCACAATCCGGGCCTGAAAGTCCGCGTCTTCGTTCCCAGCCTGCCCATTCCGAACATGGCTCCCCCCTGGCACAAGCTAAGGCTGCTTCTCTTCCACATCATGCCACTCACGGTCCGGGAACCAATAGCATTCCTGTCGAAATCGTCAGGCGTCGGGGGCCGGGCTGTAGGTTTCCGGGCTACTTCCCCAACCCGGCCCGGCGCAGCGCTTCCGCCATGGCTGTGTTGACCGGCGGCTGAGGGGCCGCCTTCGCGGGAGCCGCTGTACGCCCCGGCGCGCCCTTGGCCGGAACGGCGTTCCGACCTTTCGCGCCCTGTCCAGCCTGCGGCGCCGCCGGACGCCGCTCGCCTCGCTCAGCACCGCGCGGACCGCGGTCACGCCCGCCGCCCCGCGAACCGGACCCACCCGCGGCGCCGGGTTCGTCGTCGAGCCTCAAGGTCAGCGAAATCCGCTTCCGCTCCGGATCCGCTTCCAGGACCTTCACGCGCACGACCTGTCCGGATTTCACGATCTCGCGGGGATCGGACACGAACTTGTTGGACAGCGCGGACACGTGGACCAGGCCGTCCTGGTGCACTCCGACATCCACGAACGCCCCGAACGCCGCCACATTGGTGACGGT
Source organism: Arthrobacter sp. SRS-W-1-2016 (assembly GCF_002009585.1). NCBI lineage: Bacteria > Bacillati > Actinomycetota > Actinomycetes > Micrococcales > Micrococcaceae > Arthrobacter > Arthrobacter sp. SRS-W-1-2016. The sequence goes on from NZ_MTPV01000023.1 coordinate 8,953, forward strand.
GCCTTCCAGGATCATGCCGGGCTTGAGGTCTGAAATCTTCTCGATGCCCTCGGAGAATGTTGCTGCGGCGAATGCCGGGCGGGGGTCGCGGCCCGGCTTTTCGAGCTCGGACATGATGTCCCGCACGGTGGGCAGGCCGAACGTCCCATCCACGAACGCCTGCGGATCGAGCGATGACACCGCAGCCCCATGCGCAGCAGCCACGATCTTCCTCGCCACCGAATACGCTTCCGGGTGGACGCTGGACGCGTCGAGCGGCTCCGCTCCCCCGGTGATGCGCAGGAAGCCCGCGCACTGCTCAAAGGCCTTGGCACCCAGCCGCGGCACCTTTTTGAGGTCAGCCCGCTTGGCGAACGGGCCGTTTTCGTTGCGGTACGCCACAATGTTCTCGCTCAGGAGCGGCCCGACGCCGGCGACGCGGGCCAACAGCGCTGGCGACGCCGTGTTCACGTCCACGCCCACGGCGTTCACGCAGTCTTCGACGACGGCGTCCAGCGAGCGGTCGAGCTTAGCCGCCGTGACATCGTGCTGGTACTGCCCCACACCGATCGATTTCGGTTCGATTTTCACCAATTCGGCCAGCGGATCCTGCAAACGCCGGGCAATCGACACGGCTCCGCGCAACGACACATCCATGCCCGGAAGTTCTGCGGCCGCGAGCGCGGACGCCGAATATACGGACGCACCCGCTTCGGACACCACGAGCTTCTGCAAGGTGGGGCCGCCGGATGCTGCCAGCGACTTGATGAGTTGCACGGCGAGCTTGTCCGTTTCGCGCGACGCCGTACCGTTGCCGATCGCGACGAGCTCGACGGCGTGCTGCCGCGCCAAACGCTCCAGCGTCACCAAGGCCTCGTCCCATTTCTTGGCCGGGGCGTGCGGATAGACGGTATCGGTAGCGACGACTTTGCCGGTGCCGTCGACGACGGCCACCTTCACGCCCGTCCGCAGTCCCGGGTCCAGGCCCAGCGTGGCGCGGTTTCCGGCGGGAGCCGCAAGAAGAACATCGCGCAGGTTGGCGGCGAAAACGCGGACGGCTTCATCCTCGGCCTGGGCGAACATGCGGCTGCGCAGATCGTTGCTCAGGCGGTCCAAAATCCGCGAGCGCCAGGCGATCTGTGCGGTCTGGACAAGCCACGCATCGGCGGGCCGGCCACGCTCGGCGACCCCTAGGCACTTGGCCACAGCGTTCTCGTAGCGGCCGCGGGCGGCGGCCAGGGCGTCGTCGTCGGCTGGTTCTGCCTCGGCGAGGTCAAGCTCCAGGACGCCGTCGTTCTCGCCGCGCAAGAGCGCGAGCACGCGGTGGCCCGGCATGCCGGAAGGCACTTGGGAGAACTCGAAGTAGTCCTTGAATTTCTGCCCCTCGGCTTCCTGGCCCTTCTTCACGCGCGACACCATCCGCCCCTGCGTCCACAGCCGCTCGCGCAGCGTTTCGGCAAGATCGGGATCCTGGGAGACCCGTTCCACGAGGATCGAGCGCGCGCCGGCGAGCGCCGCGGAGGCATCGTCGATGGAGTGCTCGGCGTTGAGGTACCTCGCGGCCTCGCGCTCAGGCTCGAGCTGCGGGTTCGCGAGAAGCGCCTCGGCGAGCGGCTCAAGGCCGGCTTCGCGGGCGATCTGCGCTTTGGTGCGACGCTTGGACTTGAAGGGAAGGTAGATATCTTCCAGCCGGGACTTGGTATCGGCGCCGACGACGGCGGCCTCCAGTTCCGGGGTCAGCTTGCCTTGCGCGGCAATCGCCTCAAGAACGGTTCGACGGCGGTCCTCCAGATCCCGCAGGTACCGGAGCCGTTCCTCGAGTTCACGCAACTGGGTGTCATCGAGAGTCCCGGTGACTTCCTTGCGGTAGCGGGCGATGAACGGAACGGTGGATCCGGCGTCGAGCAGTTCAACCGCGGCCTTGACCTGCCAGGACTTCACGCCGAGCTCTTGGGCGATCAGTGCGTGGATGGCGGCGTCTGCTGACTGGGGCTGGGGAAGAAGGGTCACCATGACATTTTGCCTCACGGAGTTTGCCCTGGCTAAAGACGGAGCCGAGTGCTGCACATGGGGAAGCGCCACGGCCGGAGGCCGTGACGCTTGATGGGTACGAAAGTTGGGGTTAGCCCAGTTGCGCCATGGGGGTCTTGGCGGAGATGTGCTCCACCAATTCGCCTACGCGCTCCTCGGTGTAGTTCCGGGCGATGTCGCCTTGGCTGATGATGCCCACCAACTTGTGGTCGGTGATGACCGGAAGGCGCCGGACCTGGTGCTTTTCCATCAGGTCGATTGCTGCATCGATGCTGGCATCGGCATCGATCCAGATCGGCGTGCCCTGGGCGAGATCTGCCGCGGTCAGGCGGTCAGCATCCAATCCCTCAGCAACGCACTTGACCACAATGTCGCGGTCAGTGATGAATCCTTTGAGTCTTCCATCGTTGCCGCAGATCGGCAGGGAACCGACGTCCAGATCGCGCATCAGGACAGCCGCGTCACGCAGCGACTGCTCTTCCTTCACGCACTGGGCATTGGTGGTCATGAATTCGCGCACAACACTCATGAGTCCTCCTTGATCGATTGGGTATCGACGCGGACCCCCGGCACCGACGCCGATGCTGCCAGCCTACGCTTGGGGTTTGGCCATGGCCAGATGCTGTTTGCTCTGCCTGATTACTTGTTGCTCCCGCCCGATTTACTCGGCGATGTCCTCGGCCCACAGTTCCGGATTCTCTTCCTGGAACGTGCGCATCATGTCCACGCACCGCTGGTCATCGAGGACCACAACCTCCACGCCCCGCGACCGCAGCAACTCGAATTCGCCGTCGAACGTGCGGGCCTCCCCCACCACGACGCGCGGGATCTTGAACTGGATGATGGTGCCCGTGCACATGGCACACGGCGCGAGGGTCGTATAGAGAGTGGTGTCCCGGTAGCTCTTCTGCCGGCCGGCGGCGCGGAGGGCCGACATTTCCCCGTGCGCGATGGGATCACCATTCTGGACGCGTTCGTTGTGCCCGCTCGCGATCACCACCCCACCACGGGCGAGCGCAGCGCCGATGGGAATGCCACCTTCGCCAAGGCTCTTTTGGGCCGCCTGGTACGCGGCTTCGAAGGCGGGATCATGGGAGGTTGGGGCGTCAGACGGGTTCATTCGGAGCCTGCTTTCCGGAGGTGGGGATCTTCCGCTACTTGTTCTATAACTTATATAATAAAGAGGGAGGTGGGAGCGATGATCCTCAACGTGGACCTGGCCAGCGACGTGCCGATCTACCAGCAGCTTCGGGACCAGATCGTAGAGGCGATCGCGGACGGCGTGCTGGCCGAGGGCAGTTCGTTGCCCGCCACCAGGACGCTCGCTGCGGACTTCGGGATCAACTTCCACACTGTCAACAAAGCCTATGACCTCTTGCGCCAGCAGGGCCTGATCCAGCTCAACCGCAAGACGGGCGCGGTGGTGACCACGACGGTTGCGGACCCGCTGTTCGGCGCGGACTGGACAGCGAGGGCACGGACCCTGCTCGCCGAAGCCGTCGCCCGGGGACTTTCGCCCGAGGAAGTTCTCGAGTCCTGCCGCTCGATTCTCGATTCATTTGGAACCACGCAGCCAGAGGAAACACCATGACCGTAGCCATTGTCCTGAGCGCCGCGTTGGCGGCACTGGTGCTCGCCATCGCGCTGGTCCTGCCCGCGATCAACAGCCCGACCGTGCCCTTCGGGGTCCGGGTACCGGCCCAACGTGCCGACGACCCGACAGTGGTCAGGCAGACCCGCGTCTACCGTTGGCGGGTTCTCCTGAGCGGGATCGTGGCCATCGGGGTCTGCCTTGCCATTTACGGAATGACCGGCGAAACGTTGCTCCTGCCACTGTCGGTGCTGGTGCTCGTGGGCTTCTGGTACGGCTGCTTCTTCCTGGCCAACCACGAGATCCGGGCCGCCAAGGCCGCCGGGGGCTGGTATGAGGGAGTGCGCCAAGGCATCGCGGTGGATACCGAACTGCGGACCGATCCACCGCGCTTTCCCTGGCTCTGGCTGGCGCCGGCGTTGATCATCACCATCGCTACTGTAGTGATCGGCGTGATCAGCTACCCATCGATGCCCGATGTGCTCGCGGTGCACTACGGTGCGAAAGGCATACCCAACCGATCGGCCGCCAAATCGATCGGCACCGCCTTTTCACTGGTCTTCGTGCAGATCGGCGTGACAGCGCTGCTCGTGGGCATCGCCGCGGCGATCCTCTTCCGCAGCCGGCCCGACATTGACCCGGCTCACCCGGCAGGCTCCGCACACTGGCACCGCCGGTACATGCTGCTGGGCGCCAAGGCACTGCTCGGATTGCTCGCGATGATCGACCTGGCGATGCTGGGATCATCGTTGCTGATGTGGACGGGCACGGTCACTCCGTGGGCGCCACTCGTGGTCGCGCTCCCGATCCTGGCCGCCGTCGCGGTAGCCGTGGTTGTCTTCGCCCGGAACAACCGCGCTCGGGACGAAGGCGAGGAGGACACCGGCCTGACCCACCGCGAGGACGACAAATACTGGCGGAGCGGCTTGTTCTACGTCAACCGCGAAGACCACGCTCTCATGGTTCCGCGGCGCTTCGGCCTGGGATGGACCCTCAATTTCGGCAATCCCAAGGCGGCCATGCTCCTTGCCGGCGTGGTGGCGCTCATCGGCCTGGTGATCACCCTCCGCTTCGCCGGCTGACCCCGCTTTGCACTGGCACTCACGCCGGGGCTGCCCTACTGTCGGACCGCACTGATAGCTTGGCTTCATCAGCTCAACGGTCTGGGGGCACGGTGTTTTTTCTCGATTCGGTAAATGCAGGGCAAGCGCAGGATTTGGTGTTTTCCGCCAGCGACCTCGTGACGGCCTCCACCTGCGAGTACCAGTTGCTGCGCAAGTTGGACGAGAAACTGGGCCTCGCGCAGAAGCCGGCCTTCGCCGTCGACGAAATGCTGGAGCGCACCGCCGCGCTCGGCGACGTCCATGAGCACAGGGTGCTGGACCGTTTCGTGGCCGAGTTCGGCACCTGGGATCCGATGGCACGTAAGGGCGTGTTCGACGTCGTTCCCGCCGAAGCGATGGACCGCGCCACCCTGCAAGCCAAGCATGCGGAGTCGATCGAGGCGCTGCGATCCGGCGCGGATGTGGTCTTCCAGGCCGCGTTCTTCGACGGACAGTTTCATGGACGCTCCGATTTCCTCGTCAAGCAACCGGATGGCAGCTATGCGGTGTACGACACCAAGCTCGCCCGCCACGCCAAGGTCACCGCGCTGCTGCAACTCGCTGCGTACGGCGATCAGCTACTCAAGGCCGGAATCACCCCGGCCCCGGATCTGACCCTTGTCCTCGGGGCTACGATTCAGCGGGACGCTGCTGGTTCGGACGGCCGGGGCGGCTTCGACTACGTGCACAGCAACCACCGGCTCGCCGATGTCCTGCCGGTATTCCGTGAGCGCCGGGACCGCTTCCTCGCCTTGACGGACGCGCACCGATCGGGCTTGGAGCCTGTCCAATGGGGCGCGACCGGAGTCACCGCATGCGGCCGCTGCGACTACTGCAAAGAACAGGTAGGCCTCCACCGGGACCTGCTGATGGTGGCGGGCATGAGAATCACGCGGCGTAAGAAGCTCATGGGAAACGGCATCTGCACCATCGACGCCCTTGCCGACATGCCCGACGCCCCGGATTCCGCCACGCGGCGCCTGCAGGAACAAGCCCGGCTCCAAACCGGAACAGCCACCCCCGATGGCACCGTCAGTTACACGGACAAGACCGGCGAGACAAAGAGCATCAGGTATTCCGTGCTGGAGTCCAATTCCTTGGCCCGGCTCCCCCGCCCCGACGCGGGAGACATCTTCTTCGACTTCGAGGGAGACCCCTTGTGGCAAGACCCTGTCACCGGCCGTTGGGGACTCGAGTACTTGTTCGGCGTCGTCGAAAATCCGACGGAACCGGGCGGATCTCCCGTGTTCAAGCCGTTCTGGGCACACTCGCGGGCCGAGGAACGGCAAGCGTTCATCGATTTCCTCGAGTACGTGGCAGAACGCCGCATGAAGTACCCGGACATGCGGATCTACCACTACGCCGCCTACGAGAAAACCGCGTTGCGGAACCTGTCTGTCATCCACACCGTCGGAGAAGCCGCCGTGGACAACCTTCTCCGCGAAGGCGTGCTCGTGGACCTCTACGACACCGTGCGGCACAGCATCCGCATCTCCGCCAATTCGTACAGCATCAAGAAACTCGAACCCCTGTACATGGGCGAGCGTTTGCGTTCGGGTGACGTGACCGACGCCGGTGGCTCCGTGGTTGCCTACGCCAACTACTGCACCGCCCAGGACGCGAACCACGAAGATGAAGCGGCAACGATCCTCGCGGGTATTTCCGACTACAACGAATACGACTGCCTTTCCACGCTGGAACTGCGGAATTGGCTGCTGGGCTTGGCAGCGGAGCGCTCCATTGAACCCGGTCTTCCAGCCACTTTGGGACCCGAATTGCCCGCGGAGACCCAGCCGGAAAAGTACGAGGCCGCACCCGAGGAAACAGCCCTCCTCGACTACCTGGCGGACTTCCCGGAGGACTCCCTTCGCTCCGACGACAACCGGGCGGTGGCGATGGTGGCGGCCGCGGTCGGCTTTCACCGGCGTGAGGACAAGCAATTCTGGTGGGGACACTTCGACCGCTTGGACCGGCCAGTCTCGGAGTGGGAGGACACGAGGGACTGCTTCATCGTGGAAGGCGGCGAGGTGGTGCGTGACTGGGCCAAGCCGACTCCGCGCAGCAACCCGGCCCGGAAGGTGCGGCTGTTCGGCCACGCCGCGGACGGTTCCGGTTTCGCGCCCGGCAGGAAGTACTTCCGGATGTACGGGCCTCCGCTCCCTGATGCCTTCCTTGGCAAGAACGAAAGCGCCCTGGGGAGATCGGGAATGGCCGGCACGGAGGTCATCGAGGTTGGTGATTCCGACGACCTTGATGAAGGCAGCTCACTCTCGGGGCCAGACGACGGCGCCTCGGATGTCGTGGCCATTTCAGAGCGACTGCCCAAGAGTGCCGAGGAATACGCGCAGCTTCCCATGGCCTTGACGCCCGACGCTCCGGTCAACACAGACGGGCAACGGAAGGCCCTCAGCGAACTGGCCATCAAGGTGCGTTCCCATCTGCCGTCGTGGCCCAAGGACCCAGCGTTGGACTTGTTGCGACGAATCCCGCCTCGGCTGGCCACTCTTGCGGAACTGCCCGCCGTCGGGCCCGGCGACGACGCATACGTGGACGCCATCACAGCCGCTGTGTCGGATCTGGACCAGTCATATCTTGCCGTTCAAGGTCCGCCGGGAACGGGCAAGACATACGTCGGCTCGCACGTCATCGCGCGACTCGTGCGTGCGGGCTGGAAAGTTGGGGTTGTCGCACAGTCCCATGCTGTCGTCGAGAACATGCTCCACGCCGCAGTCAAGGCCGGGGTGGACGCTGCACTCATCGCCAAGGAAATGAAGCACGACGACCCTGTTCCCTGGGACCAGCAAGCCAAGGACGACATCGAGCGGTTGCTTGCCGCGCCCGGAGGCTGCTTGATCGGCGGCACGGCTTGGACCATGACGGGCCGGACCGTTCCTGCGGGTTCCCTGGACTTGCTCGTCATCGACGAAGCCGGTCAGTTCTCGCTCGCCAACACCCTCGCCGTCAGCAGGGCGACGAAGAGACTGCTGCTCCTCGGCGACCCCCAGCAGTTGCCCCAAGTCACGCAGGGCAAGCACCCGGAACCGGTGGATGAGTCCGCGCTCGGCTGGCTGGCCCACGGCATGCACACGCTCCCCGCGGAGCTCGGCTACTTCCTGGCGACGTCGTGGCGCATGCACCCGGATTTGTGCGCTGCAGTGTCAGAGCTGTCCTACGATAATCGGCTGCATTCAGCACCGGCCGCTTCCGGGCGGCGGCTCTCCGGAGTCCCGGCCGGCGTCGAGTGCGTCTACGTCCAGCACCACGGCAACTCCACGCAGTCTCCGGAAGAGGCTGCGGAAGTAGTCCGGCAAGTCCGGGCGCACCTTGGCTTGGCTTGGCTGGACCCGCGCGAATCATCCGGCGAGCGGCCCCTGGCCGAACAGGACATCCTCGTGGTGGCGGCCTATAACGCCCAGGTCCAGCTCATCCAGCACGAACTAAGGGCGGCCGGCCTACGCGGCGTGCGCGTCGGGACGGTGGACAAGTTCCAAGGCCAGGAAGCCCCCGTGGTGATCGTGTCCATGGCTGCCTCCGCTGCCGCCGAGGTACCGCGCGGCATGGAGTTCCTGCTCTCACGCAACCGGATCAATGTGGCGGTGTCGCGCGGTCAGTGGCGCGCCGTCGTCGTGCGCTCACCCGAACTGACCAACTACCTGCCCACACAGCCGGAAGGGCTGGAGCAGCTGGGCGGTTTTGTGGGCCTGTGCCAGCGCAGCAGCCCAACTGACTCGCACTTAATGTCGTTATGAGGTCTGAAAACGACAACAAATGCGAGTTAGTTGGGTGATGCCTGCCGCTCAGCTGCCTCGGCCCTACCCGGAAGTTCCTTGTACTCATACTTGCCGCCGCGCAGGGCCGAGGCGAAGGCGGCCACCAGGCACGCGGCGATGGCAAAGGCGAACGCGACGGCCAACCCTTCGGCGAACGGGCCTGAAATCAGGCTCGGGAAGAAGGAGCGGCCGGTCAGGAAGGCCGCGTCTTTGGCCGAGAGGGCGTTCAGCACTTTCGGTCCGAGCAGTGTTTGGACCGGGTTGTAGCCCAGCAAAGAGGAGAACAGCACAGACACCGGGGGCAATTGGGCGACCTTTGCGGCGTCCGCGGCAGCCACCCCGTGCGCCGTCAGGCCTGAGGTCAGCGTCTGCGGCAGCGTCCTGGCAAGCCCGGTGATCATGAGCGAAAAGAAGATGCCGATGGAGAGCACCATGGCCGAGTTTTGGAATGTGGTGCTCATGCCCGCACCCACGCCCCGGCGGTTGGGCGGCAGCGCGTTCATGATGCCGGCCCGGTTGGGTGCCGCGAACAGTCCCATGCCCAAGCCGTTGACCAACAACGCCAGCGAGAACGGCACATAGCTGAAGTTCACCGGCAGCACCAGCAGCCACAGGAAGCTGGCCGCCGCCACCACTATGCCCAAGGTGGCCAGGAACCTGGCCCCGTGGCGGTCTGAGAGCCAACCGGATACGGGGCCCGCGATCAGGAACCCCGCAGTAAGGGGCAGCATGTAGATCCCGGCCCAGAGCGGCGTGATTTCGAAGCTGTAACCGTGCTGGGGAAGCCAGATCCCTTGCAACCAGATGATCAGGATGAACATCAGGCCGCCCCGGCCGATGCCGGACATCAGGGAGGCCAGGTTTCCAGCGGTGAAGGCACGGATACGGAACAGTGCCAGATGGAACATGGGCTCCTCTATCCTCATCTCCACCCAGCAGAACACTGCCAGCACCGCGGCCCCTCCTATCAGCGCCGTGAGCACCCATGGGTTGGTCCAGCCCATGGTGTTGCCGCCGTACGGTTGGATGCCGTAGGTGATGCCTACCAACACTGCGATCAGGCCCACCGCAAACGTTGCGTTGCCCCACCAGTCCAGTTTGGCCGGCTGCCTGATCCCTGTGTCGTGCAGGCTCAGGTAGGCCCAGACGGTGCCCGCCAACCCCACCGGCACGGAGACAAGGAACACGAGCCTCCAGTCCAGCGGACCCAGGAGCCCGCCGATGATGAGGCCCAGGAAGGAGCCTGCGATGCCGGCAACCTGGTTCAGGCCCAATGCCAGTCCGCGCTGATTGACTTCGAAGACGTCAGTGATGATGGCTGTGGAATTGGCCATCAGCATCGCGCCGCCTATGCCCTGAAGGACACGCATGATGATCAGCCAGAGGACGCCCGAGGTGCCGGAAAGCCACGTGAGGGACAGCAGCACCGAGAACACGGTGAAGATGGCGAAGCCCGCGTTGTACATTTTCACCCTGCCGTACATGTCGCCGAGCCGGCCAAAGGTAACGACCAACACCGCTGTGACCACCATGTAGCCCATGACCAGCCACAACAGCATGCTTGTGTTGCCGGGGGCCAGTGGATCGACGTGGATGCCACGGAAAATGTCAGGCAGGGCGATCAGCATGATGGAGGAATTGATGGTCGCCATCAGCACACCCAGCGTGGCGTTGACCAGTACGGTCCATTTGTAGTGCGGACTGGCAATCGCTTGCGCGATACGGGCCTGACGCCCGCCCCTGACAAACTGGGTCTTCGTTGCCATGACAACCACCCCTTCCCCGGCCGGGGCCGCTTCGGGATTGTTACTTCACTAAAAACCCTAAACCCGAATTCGGCACTGGGAACCGCCCAAGGGCGACTACTTTGTTTCTCCGTGGGCGTCGGGTGCCGGCAGGGCGGTGGCCGAGAAGGGTTAAACCGCGACGGCGGCACCTTTCGCAGGTGCCGCCGTCGGGGTCTCGGGTTTCCTAGTTAGCGTAGAACGGGTAGTCGGTGTACCCCTTGGCGCCTTCGCCGTAGAACGTGGACGGATCCGGTTCGTTCAGCGGGAGGCCTTCACGCCACCTGCGCGCAAGGTCCGGGTTGGCAATAGCTGGGCGGCCAACCACCACGGCGTCGGCGTGACCGTCGGCCACGAGCGCCAAGGCCTCATCCCGCGTGGTCACTAAGCCGAAACCGGTGTTCACGAGGAACGTGCCGTTGAAGCGCTCGCGCAGGTCCTGGACGAGCTCACCCTTGGGATCATGGTGGAGGATGCTGAGGTAGGCGAGGTTGAGCGAGGCGATGGTGTCGACCAGGACTTCATAGGTGGCGCGGACATCGGCGGGGTCGGTCTCGGCGATCCCCTGGACCGAGTGCTCCGGGGAAATCCGGATGCCGACCCTGTTGGCGCCCAGCGCTTCCACCACCGCGTTGACGGTCTCGATCACGAAGCGTGCACGGTTTTCCGGGGAGCCGCCATAGCTGTCAGTGCGGACGTTGCTGTTGGGGGCCAGGAATTCATGCAGCAGGTAGCCATTCGCCGAGTGGAGCTCGACGCCGTCGAATCCTGCCTCGACGGCGTTCCGGGATGCTGTGACGATTTCCTGGATTACCGAGGGAAGTTCATCGGTGCTCAGTTCGCGGGGCACGGGGTACGGCTTCTTGCCGTTCGGGGTGCGGACTTCGCCGTCGATGGCCACGGCACTGGGTGCCACGATCTCGTGGCCGCCGGTGATGTCCGCGTGGGAAACGCGCCCTCCGTGCATGACCTGGGCGAAAATCCGGCCGCCCTCGGCATGGACGGCGTCGGTCACCTTTTTCCAGCCCGCGAGCTGTTCCTCCGTGACGAGGCCGGGCTGCCCGGGGTAGGACTGGCCTGCGGGCGTCGGGTAGGTGCCCTCGCTAACGATCAGCCCGAGGGAGGCACGCTGCCGGTAGTGTTCCACAACCAGCGGGCCGGGAACACCCTCGGCGCCCGAACGGAGGCGGGTCAGCGGCGCCATGACCAAGCGGTTGGGAAGTTCAATCTCGCCGAGAGTCAAAGGGGAAAACAACATGGGCAGTGCCTTTCAAACGGGAACAGGTCCACTGGCGGCAACTGCCACGCGCCTGCAACTATTCCTGTTGAGACTCGGATCACATCACGACGGCGGTACCCCCGCCTTCCGCGGACGGGCACCGTGCCGCCGTCGAAGGCGTGTTTCCCAGCTGTCCTAGGGAACGCCCGGGCAGCCCTCGCCGCGTGGGTTGACGATGCAATTGTCGGCGTAGTTGCGTGTTATGGACCGCCAGACACTCACCCTCTGCGACGGCGACGCAAACTGTCCGGTGCCTGGAATCGGCATGTTCGGGCCACCATTCACGGAGTAGGTGCCGCGGAAGGTGGTGGTCACGGACACCTGAAAGTCACCGGTCTGTTGATACACGTGGCTTGTTCTCGTCTTTTGGCCCCATTCCGCCTCCGGAAGCGGGCCGCCAGCAAACGGTGTTGGCCCGAGACTGTTGCCGTCCCCGTAGGCATAGGTGTACTCCACGGGAGTTGCGACTATATGGACTCGCTGGCCGAGGATCGTCACATCGAATTGCTGCTCAACGGCGTTCGCGAAGATGTTGGTTTCAGCGCCCTTGAGTGTGTGCGGGCTTGGCTGGGTGGCCAAGTCCGCCGGTTTGACGGGAAGGTTGCGGAAGTCGCTCTCAATTCTCGCCGCGATCCTGGGCAGGACGTCCTCTGGCCTTTGGTCGTACAGGCAAGATGGGCCGTTGTTTCCCGATTTCCAGTCAGTCCACGTGGGATTCGAAACCGCTTTAGGCGCGACCTTCCAGATCACCGGCGTTCCAGGTTTCTCACCGGGCTCGCGGGGCGGACATTGCACCTGCCCGGGTAGGCACTTCTTGTCCAAGGCATTGTCGTCTACCTGGCATTGAAGCTCTGCTTTGTATTGGTTGGGGTCGTCGCTCACGTGGTTCAGAGGGGCGGACATAAATTCGCCGGTTTCGGGGTCACGGATCCATCTGGCCGTGACTTCGATCCCACCTTGTTGGTAGCCCGAAGATACGCGGTCGTCACTACTCGCCGCTGCGGGCGCGGCGGAAGTGACCAATATGGCATTCAGTGCAATTGCCAAAATTATCAAGTTCCGCGGATTCATTCCGCACTACCGAAGCAATCCGAGGTCTTTGACCTTCCAAGAACCTGACTCGAAAGCAGCAATCATGCCTGATGCGCTGTTCGATGGCGGCGTTGAAGGCTGCCCCACGCTCCCATCCGCATCGTAGTAGTCAATCTGGCTTTGGATCGTCTGAATCGTCACTTGCTGAGAAAGCGCCTCGGATTTGAAATTTACTTCAACCGACGGAGTTGTCATCTTTCCACCAACAACCCATCGTCCTTTTACATATGCGGACTCGAGACCCTGTTTGATTCGATTGCAGAAGACGCACTCTGCGGATGTCATGGCCGACCAAACGGCCATGTCCCCAGTCTCATAGGCATACGAAAGCGCCTGAAACCAGTACCTAGCGAACGCCTCCACGCCTTCCTTGCTGTTCGCCTTCGCAGCCTCCGGCAACACGGGAACCGGTACGTTCTCCGCTTTCCCCTTGGCGTCCGCGGGTCTATAAACAGCCGTCGGGGTCGGAGAGGGCGTAGCCGTGGCACTGGCTGAAACGGAGCCGGTCGGTGACGCAGACTGCGGCTGGGTGCTGTTCCCGCACGCAGTCAGCGTCAACACCGTTGCAAGGCTGCCAATAATGAAAGAGCGAGCAGAAACCGAGGTGCGTGGAGTCATGGTTTGCTATCCCCAAATAGTTTTCAAGACTAAACGTTTCCCAAAATGGTAGCTCACTTCCCTATCTTGGCGTGAAAGTTATCCACAGACCCCGGTTCACTACCCCGCATCGCTTTACCAGCGAGGCGTGACACAACAAGCACAACGAGGACAAACCAAAGGCCCCGACGACGGGACCGCGGCCAGGCCGCCCATCCGTCGTCGAGGCCTATGGGACCTGTCGAACTCCCGCCTACCTTTGAGCCGGCAGGACCAACTCCCCCGACTTATCCGTCGACAAAGCGAGCGAAGAGATGAACTGCGGCTCGCCGTCGGGCCCGTCCTGGGCCGACCGGACCATGTCCGGACGCTCGAACTCCAGGCCCGTCACGTGGCACAAAAGCTTGGCATCGCTCGGGTTGCCGTCGGCGTCGAACATGGGCAGCTCGATACCGTCGTGGCCACGGCGCAGGTAATACTTTCCGCGAGTCAGGAGAGCCAGCACCGGCGGCAGCACGAGAGCCAGTCCGACGGCGAAAATCGGCGAGTATGGCTGGACAGCCGAGCCGAAGGCACCGAAGAACACCGCAATCGAGACAGTGGCCGAAGCCAGCATCGAGATGAAGCCCACCGGGTTCACGGCGTAAAGCATGCCGCGGCGGAACTCGGGAACCTTCGGCGAAACCTTGAGCAAGTATTTGTTGATGGCAATATCGGACGCAACGGTAACCACCCACGCCATGGCGCAATTCGCGTAGAAACCAAGAATGGTGTTCAGGAACTCGAACATATTCGCTTCCATCAGCACTAGCGCAATCACCAGGTTCACCACTACGAAAACCATCCGGCCCGGATAGCTCTTGGTGACACGCGTGAAGCTGTTGGTCCACGCGAGCGAACCGGAGTAGGCGTTGGTCACGTTGATCTTGATTTGCGAAATGACAACGAGCACCACGGCCAAGGTCATCGCCAGCCAGGCCGGCATCATTTCCTGGTACACGCCAAGGAATTGGTGCACCGGCTCGTTGGCATGCGCGGAGGCGGCCGGATCCAAGGTCGCGATCAGGTAAATGGCAATGAACATGCCCACGATCTGCTTGATCGCGCCGAAGATCACCCAGCCCGGACCGGCCAGGATCACGGCTCGCCACCACGCGGCCCTATTCTCCGCTGTCTTGGGCGGCATGAAGCGCAAGTAGTCAATCTGTTCCGCGATCTGCGCCATGAGTGACAGGCAGACACCCGCGGCCAGCATCACAGAGGCCAGATTGGTGCCTTCAGCCCCGGATTTGCCCGTGAACGCGAAGAATTCCCCGATGCTGTCCGGGTGCGAAATCACCAAATACCCCACGGGAACCACCATGAGCAGGAGCCACAACGGGGTGGTCCACACCTGCAGCTTGGACAGGGCCTTCATCCCGTAAATCACTAGGGGAATGACAATAAGCGTGGACGCCGCATAACCGAGCCACTGCGGAATCCCCAGCCCAAGTTCCAGCCCTTGCGCCATGATGGAACCCTCGAGCGCGAAGAAGATGAACGTAAAGGTCGCGAAAATAACATTCGTGACCACCGAGCCGTAATAGCCGAATCCGGAACCCCTCGTGATGAGGTCAAGATCAATGTTGTACCGGGCAGCGTAGTAAGCCAAAGGAAATCCGGTGGCGAAAATGACCACCGCCGCCACCACAATTCCGAGAATCGCATTAACGGTACCGTAAGAAATACCGATGTTCGCCCCGATGGAGAAATCAGCCAAATAGGCAATTCCGCCCAGGGCACTTGTTGCCACCACGCCCGCACCCCACTTGCGGTAGGACCGTGGCGCGAACCTGAGGGTGTAGTCCTCCAGGCTCTCTTTCGCTGCGCTCATCGCATCGGCGTTGCCCGCCGCGCGGCTCCCGGCGCCTAGCGCCTCGGAAGGTTCGACGACGGCGGTTCCTCCTTGGGAGCCACCCGCCGCCGGTGGTTCAAGCACTTGTGTTGTCTTCGAATCGTCAGTCATCCCCGCAACTTTCCTCGTCTGGACATCGCCCTTGACGCTATCGGCGGCATGAAACGACCGAGTCTCCACGATGTTTCCGCGCTGTAACTTATCCAGCGAGTCGGCCGCCAAGATTGCAGCTCCGGGTTTGTGGACGTCCAACAAAATCACCTCCCCACAAGCCCACTACCGTCATGAAGGAACGCACTATCCCCTGCAAGTAGCGGCCGAGGAGCATCATGACCACCCAGCCAAACCCAAGGCGTACGTCCACCTATCCGATTCTGGAAACAGCCCGCCGGCAAGTCCTCGCGAACGGCGAAGGCCTCAGCGAATCCCAGCTGCTCGAGATCTTGGAGCTCCCGGACGAGGCCATCCCTGAGGCCCTGCAGCTTGCCCACGAGGTCCGCTTGGAGCACTGCGGCGAGGACGTCGAAGTGGAGGGAATCATCTCCATCAAGACCGGAGGATGCCCTGAGGACTGCCACTTCTGCAGCCAGTCGGGGTTGTTCGACAGCCCGGTCCGGGGCGTCTGGCTCGACATCCCGGAGCTCGTGAAGGCCGCCAAGGAAACGGCTGCCACCGGGGCCACCGAGTTCTGCATCGTCGCAGCCGTCCGAGGCCCGGACATCAAGCTCATGAACCAGATCAAGTTCGCGATCGACCGCATCAACGCGGAAGTGGACATCAACATCGCCTGCTCCTTGGGCATGCTCACCCAGCGCCAAGTGGACCAGCTCGCCGAGTGGGGCGTCCACCGCTACAACCACAACCTCGAAACAGCACGCAGCTTCTTCCCCGAAGTCGTCACCACCCACACTTACGAGGAACGTCTCGACACCTGCAACATGGTCAAGGCGGCCGGTATGGAGCTCTGCTGCGGTGCGCTGATCGGCATGGGCGAAACCACCGCCCAGCGAGCCGAACTCGCCAGCCAGCTCGCAGCCCTCGAACCCCACGAAGTCCCGCTGAACTTCCTCAATCCGCGCCCCGGGACTCCCCTCGAAAACCAAGGAATCATGGACGGCAAGGACGCCCTCCGCGCCATAGCGGCGTTCCGCCTCGCCATGCCACGGACTGTGCTTCGTTACGCCGGCGGACGGGAACTGACCCTGGGCGATCTCGGCACGCGCGAAGGCCTCATGGGCGGCATCAACGCGGTGATCGTCGGCAACTACCTGACCACACTCGGCCGTCCCGCCGATGCGGACCTCAACCTCCTCGTCGAGCTGAACATGCCCATCAAGGAACTCCAGAAGTCGCTGTGAGCACCAACGTCACGGATAGTTACTGCGGTCTGTGCGGCGAGCGCCCGACGTCGGACGCTCACCAAAGCTGCCAGCAGCGCCTGGCGATGGAGCCCCCACGCTATTGCGCCCAATGCCGTCGCCGCATGAAAGTCCAGGTCACGCCGCTCGGTTGGACCGCGGAATGCTCGCGCCACGGCCGGGTCACGCCATGAGCGTCATCCAGCGTGACAGGGCAAGCCTTTGGCATCCGTACGCTCCGGCGTCGGTGACGCTGCCGTTGTGGGAGGTCGAAGGCGCCGACGGCGTGACGCTGCGGCTCCGCGACGAAACCGGCCGCCGCCATGAGGTGCTCGATGCCATGTCCTCCTGGTGGGCAGTCATCCACGGCTACCGGAACCCTGTCTTGGACACCGCGGCGAAGCGCCAACTAGACACATTCAGCCATGTGATGTTCGGCGGCCTCACCCATGAACCCGCAGTCGAACTGGCCGAACGGCTGGTTGCCATGGCTCCTTCCGCGGCGGATCGGCCACGGTTGGAGCGGGTCTTCCTGGCGGATTCGGGCTCGGTGTCCGTCGAGGTGGCGCTCAAACTAGCGGTGCAGTTCCAAACGGCTTCGGGGTTCCCCAAGAGGCAACGGTTCCTCAGCATCCGCGGCGGCTACCACGGCGATACCTTCGGGGCGATGGGCGTCTGCGACCCCGTGGACGGCATGCATTCGGCGTTCCCCGGGCTGCTCGCTGCCAATGTTTTCGCTGCGCGGCCACCCGCCGTGGGCGCGGTGCCCGAGGAAATCGCGGAATGGCAGGCGCACGTCGAGGAGCTGGCGGAGGAACACACCAACGAACTGGCCGCGATCATCGTGGAGCCGGTGCTTCAAGGCGCCGGCGGTATGTTCGTTTACGCCGCCGAATGCCTGCGAATCCTCCGCGACATCGCCGATCGACACGGGATCCTCCTGATCCTCGACGAGATCGCCACGGGCTTCGGCCGCACAGGCGAGCTGTTCGCCGCGGAACACGCCGGGATCGTTCCGGACGTCATGTGCGTCGGCAAGGCCCTTACCGGTGGCTACCTCACGCTCGCCGCGATGCTCTGCACGGGCGAGGTGGCTGCCCGCGTCTCGATCGGCGGTGCGGGTGCGCTGCTACACGGGCCCACGTTCATGGGCAATCCGCTCGCGTGTTCAGTGGCCAATGCGAGTTTGGGCATTCTCGACGACGGCACGTGGCGCAGGGTTGTGGCCCGGATCGGCTCGGGCCTCGCGGCTGGCCTCGAAGCCGCCAATGCGCTCGACGCCGTCAAGGAGGTCCGCACGATCGGCGCCGTCGGCGTCCTCGAGTTGAACACGGACGTGGACGTCGCCGCCGTGACGAGTGCCGCCGTCGGGCGCGGAGTGTGGCTGCGGCCATTCCGGAACCTTGTTTACGCGATGCCGCCCTACATCAGTACCGCCGACGAGGTCCGGCGGATGGGCGAAGGCATGGTGGCGGCCGTGGCCGAGGTGCACGGCCCATGAGCAGGTCCATGACCGCATGGTTGGAACAGCAGGCCGCGGTCCGCGAGCGCCGGGGCCTCGTCCGGACGCCCATGACGCGCCTCGGTGGGGACCCGGGAGTGGATCTGGCGAGCAACGACTATCTTGGCCTCGCGACGGATCCGAGGCTGGCAGAAGCTGCCCGGGAAGCGATCGGCCGTTGGGGTACCGGTGCCACGTCGTCTCGGCTGGTTGCCGGAACCACTGCGCTGCACCTGGAACTCGAGTCCGGGCTCGCGGACCTGACAGGCATGGAATCGGCGTTGGTCTTCTCGTCCGGCTACTTGGCCAATCTGGGAGTCACGACGGCGCTCGGCGGCCCCGGGACCCTCATCGTTGCCGACGAACATTGCCATGCTTCGCTCATTGACGGTTTCCGGCTGAGCCGTTCGAGGGTGGAAACGGTTCCGCACAACGATCTCGGCGCAACCGGGCACCAGCTGCGCACCCGCACTGAACCCCGGGCATTGATCGCGGTCGAGTCCATCTACAGCGTCTTCGGCGATGCCGCCCCGCTCCCCCAGTTGCTGGCACTGGCCGAAGAGCACGACGCGATGCTCCTCGTGGATGAAGCCCACAGCCTCGGGGTGGCGGGCAACGGCGCGTTTCAGGGCCGCGGTTCGGTGGCCGGAACGGAACTTGCCGCCCACCCCAACGTGGTGTTGACCGCGACGCTTTCCAAGTCACTCGGTAGCCAAGGTGGAGCCGTCTTGGGCAGCGCGCTGCTCCGGGAACACCTCGTCAACAGGGCACGCAGCTTCATCTTCGACACAGGACTCGCGCCGTCGTCGGCTGCCGCTGCACTGGCCGCCGTCGGAATCATCCGTGCGGAACCTTGGCGCGCCGCGGCCGTCCACCGGAACGCTTCCAGCCTCACGGCGGGACTGGTGCGTTTTCTGCAGTGGAGCGGAACCGCCGTCGAACCCTTTCAACAGGCCGGTGCCGTGCAATCCATCCCCATGTCCTCCGCTGCTGCCGCGTTTGCGGCGAGCCAGGCTGCACACCGGGCGGGTGTCCGCGTCGGCTGCTTCCGCCCGCCATCAGTTCCCGACGGCGTCTCCCGCCTCAGGCTGACGGCCCGCGCCACCCTGACGCCCCACGACATCGACTACGCGTGCGCGACGTTGCGCCGTATCTTGGAGGAAACGCCATGAAACTGCCACCAATAGTGCTGGTCACCGGGACAGACACCGGAGTCGGCAAAACGGTCACGACGGCGGCACTCGCGTCCGCCCTGCAGGCTGAGGGCCGGTCTGTGGCCGTGTACAAGCCGTGCCAGAGCGGAGCTGCTGTTGGCGACTCCGACTGCACCGAAATCGCCCGCTTGGCCGGACCGCTCACGGCCGAGGCCGGCGTCGTGCTTCAAGAACCCCTCGCCCCCGTGCCCGCAGCGGCGCTCGACAGAGTCGCCTTGCCGCGGCTGGCGGCACATGCCACGCGGGTCCGCGAACTCGCGAGCACCCATGACCACGTCCTCGTGGAGGGTTCCGGTGGACTTCTTGTGGAGCTAGACCACGACGGCGGCACGCTGGCGGATCTGGGCAGGCACCTTGGGCCGGATGCGGGCTTTGTTGTGGTTGCCCGTCCAGCCTTGGGAACCCTCAACCACACGGCGCTCACCCTCGAAGCCCTGGAACGCAGGGACCTGGCCATCCAGGGCGTCGTTCTAGGGTCGTGGCCGGACGACCCGGGCGTGCTGGAACACGGCAACCGGGTGACACTTGGCGCGTCGCGGCCGCTCCTCGGAGTGATCCCGGAACGCGCCGCGGACCTTCCTCCGGTGACCTTCCGCGAAGCAAGCGCGCACTGGCTGAGCGGCGCCTGGTCATGAGTGCCGCTTCTGCCAGCGCCCGGACCTGTCCCTACATGGTGCTGCGGGACCCCGCGGCGGTGCGGGAGGTCCTGCACCGACCTGATGACTTCAGCCCGGCGAACGCCCTCATCGCTGTGACACCGTTGTCCGGACCGTCCCTGCGGGTCCTGCAGCGAGCCCGCTTCGCATTGCCGCCCGTGCTGGCCAGCAACCATACCGATTCCCATGCCGGTATCCGGAAGGTGGTGGCCGGGTTCTTCACCCCCGCCACCGTAGGCGCTTTCGAGTCACGTATTCGCGGCATCGCGCGGGATGCGGCAACGACGGCCGCCGGGCTGCTGAAGGCGGACGGGCGCGTGGATCTCGTCCATGCGGTGGCTGCGCACCCGCCGGCGATCGTGATGCTGGAGCTTTTGGGACTCCCGGTGCGGGATCTTCCGAAATTGAAAGCCTGGAGTTTGGACTCCCTGGAACTGTTCTGGGGTTGGCCGGATTCCGAGCGGCAACTGGAACTGGCCCACAGCGCGGCGGAGTTCTACGGCTGGCTCCGGGATCTCGTCCTCGAGGCCGTGGCCTCGCCCGGGCGGAATCTCTTCGGCTCCTTGGCGGAGCACGGTCTGAGCACTCCGGAAATCTGTTCCCTCGGGTACTTCTTGCTCATCGCCGGGCAGGAAACCACCACGCAGCTCATCAGCACGGCGCTATTCCGGCTTGCCGAAGGATCGGTCGGCTTTGCCTGGGACGACGCAGCTTCCGGCTCCACGGCCCGGGACCTCATCCGGCACGTCCTGGCCACGGAATCTTCCGTTCCTACGTGGCGCCGGATTGCCGCACGGGACACGACGTTCGACGGCGGGCACATACCGGCCGGTGCTGAAATCCTGCTGGAACTCACGGGCAACCACTCAGTGTCGGAGCAGGGCCCTACGTCCTACGGACTGGCCTTCGGCTCTGGCATCCACCGCTGCCTTGGTGCGAAACTCGCGGAGCTGGAGGCCGCCGTCGTCGTACAGGAAACTGCGGCAGCGCTGCAAGGCGTTCGTTTGGCAGACCCGAGCCCTGAGTGGCTACGCTTGCTGTCCTTCCAGGCACCGCGGACGGTCAGCGTCGGTTTTTGAGGAAGTCCGTAGCTTCGTTCACGGCGGGGGCATCGGGATGGATGCTCCGGGTTTCCGATCGCTGATTCCGGGTGCGAACCCAATCGCCGGGGTGCACTTTCGGCAAGATCTTGGCGATGGCCAGCGCGCCATACATCAAAGTATTAATCGCTACGAAGGTCGCCAGAACGGCAAACCAATCGGAGTGCAGGATTCCTTCGGGAAACAAGATTCCGGTAGGAATGGAAGCAAGAATAGCCATGATTACTGCGCCTTCGAAGGTTCGCCGAATGGTGAATGGTTGAGGTGTTTCCAGGTGGCTTGCCGGTCAAGGGAAATGTCGATAATTCCCTTGACATAAATCACGTTGAGGAACATATCGAAGAACAATTCCGGAAAGAGCGTGACTGCCAAGAGGCGTGCCCGCCAGCCACCCTTCCACACAGTGACAACCCGCTCGATCGAAAAGACGATCCCGATTCCCAGCCAGAACGGGAACCAGACCCAGTTATCCAGCGACAAAACCATCAAGAGGATCAGTAGCAGGTAGGCGCTGAGCGCAATCACTCCATATCCAATGCCGAATTGCTGCGCCCAGTATCGAAGCGTCTGGGGCGTCGCTCCGTAGGCCCCCAGGTTTTCCAAGGCACCCCGCTGCCAACGAAGCCGCTGAGCCCACAATGTGCGGAAATTCGGCATCAACTCGGTGACGACGGTGCACTGCATGGGGGAAATCATGAGGCCGCCGAGGGATTTTAAGGCAATCGTGAGCTCATTGTCCTCAGTCAAAGATGCCGTATCGTAAACGTCTCCCTGAATTCCCGGAATCGACTCACCGCGACTCTGGGCAACAGTGCGCAGCGCACGGGGGCGAAAGAGCGACGCCGTGCCGGTCAGCACAAAAACGCGGCCACGCCGTCGTCCGATTTCACGGGAATACCGAATATATTCGTTGCGCTGGAACTGGCCGACAATTCCGTGCCCCTCCTCCCCGTAAAAGAGGCCACCCACGGCCATCAAGGCCCTGTCGTTGGTCATCCGCGATACTGCGACCTCCAGGAATCCATCGTCAAGGCTGGTGTCGGCGTCCATCACCATGACGACGTCGTTATCGCCTTGGCCGGGCAGCAGCCACTTCAGCGCTTGGTTGAGTGCGCCGGCCTTCTTTTTCGTATTGTTCACTGATTCGAAGACCTCAACTCCGGCCTCGCGGGCAAGAGCTGCGGTTGCATCGGTGCAATTGTCGGCAACCACAATCACGCGTTCCGGTCGATGCGATTGGGTCAAAAGGGAGGCAATGGTGGCCGGCAACGAAGCTTCTTCATTGTGTGCCGGAATCAAGACGGTCACCGTTACCGGGCCGGCGTACATACCGCGGGTTTCCGCCATGACGATCTTTGGCGCCAGCGGCGTCCGGGGATTGGCGGATCGGCGGGACCTGTTGGCGATGCGCCGCTCCAGCAAAGCCACTCCAGCGGACAGCAGAAGTGCAAAGGCGATGGCCGTCAGAATGACGCGAGGTTGCGGCGCCACGGAATCGTAGAGGACGCTCCAGACGCCAAGGACAATGCCCTCGGCCCGCGACTCGACCGCAGAATTCCCGGTTGACGCAATACCGAACCACAATAGAGCCGCAGCACCGCCAACTGTTACCGCTATAACGATGCCTACTAAACGCTGAAATATCCCTCGACTCACCGGCGAATGTTATCAGTCGTTCGCCGCGGGAAGAATTCACGTTCTCGCGGGAGCCGGAAGATCAAGTGAGCGGGCGTTTCGGATTTGGGCGCGATACGTGAGCGAGGGTTTCGGATTTGGGCCCGATACGTGAGCGGGCGTTTCGAGGGGGCGCCCACATACGTGAGCGGGCGTTGGAGGGGGCGCTGCGTAGACTGAGGATATGGGCGAGAGCCGCGACCTGCTGACGCCTGAGCAACGCAGCCTGAACATGTCCAAGATCCGGGGCAAGAACACCAAGCCCGAGCTCTTGGTCCGTCGGCTCCTGCATGCCAAGGGTTACCGGTACCGGCTCCACGGCCGGGCCGCGGGCGGGAAGTTGCCCGGCAGCCCGGATCTCGTGTTTGCCGGCCGTCGCAAGGTGATTTTCGTGAACGGATGCTTCTGGCACTTCCACGATTGCAAGGCAGGCCTGCACGCGCCGACGGCCAACGCGGACTTTTGGGAAGCCAAGCGCAACCGGACCCGGGAGCGCGACGCCGGGCAGCGCGAACTGCTGAGAGCCTCAGGATGGGAGGTTCTCACCGTGTGGGAATGCGAACTGCGGGACCGTTCGGCCTTGGAGAGTCAGCTCACGCAGTTCCTCGACGGCGGCCGAACAGGAAATAGCTCAGCGGCCCAAAGAAATTGATGAAGCTTGCGGCCCGCCATAGGGCTTTGTTTCCCCTGATCTGGGCCGCGGGGGTCTTGGAAATGCTGCGTTGTGCCGCGATGAGCAACGCCATCTGTCCCGCACCCACCACAAGCACGCCTACCCGTTGCCCCGGAGTCATGTCCTTCCAGGACTTTTTCTTTTTCTTGCTGTGCATGGCGCCTCCATCTGCAGTGACTTGCCCTCTCAGGCTAGTCCGCCCGCCGCCTGGACGGAACAGCTCCCCACCGCCTCCCTAACCTCGCTCCGCTCGGCCAGGGAACCCGGGCGGCGGAGGCCCCTGCTGCGGAGCGTTACAGACGCGCCTGGCGCACCACTTCTCCCCAGGACTGCTGGGCCAGGTCCGTGACGGCGGCAAGGATCTCCGCCGGCGGGCGAGACAAGTCCAGGGGGTACTCCACAATGTCGATGTCCGTGTTGAGGATCCGCCGCAGCTTCATCTCCCCCTTGCCCGCGTAGACCAGCCACGCCGTCGGCACTTGCAGGGCCGTGCAGTAGGCCAGGAGTTGGTAATGGTCCGCGTTCAACGATGCCCCGGAGTCGGTAGCCGAGGCGTATTTGGAGTCGTACACCACCACTGGCCTGCCACCCAGGAAATGCACGGCGTCGGGGCGCACGGTGAGCCGGTCCGAATCCCGCACAGCTTCGTTGAGCGTCGCGCCGTATTGAAGCCGCATTTCACCGGGATGTGCCCGCATGGCGGCCCGCAAAGCCACGCCCACGAATTCTTCAAACACAGTGGACATGTCCACCACAAACGAGGCGGTCTGCTGCTTCCCCTCCCCCGCTTCGGCGGAGGCATTGCGCAGGATGAGCTCGGCCAAGCGTAGGACCGGGTGGTATCGGAGGTTAATGCGGTTGGCTTGCCACGTCGGGAGGGGCGCCCCGGACTGCAGCCGCGTGACGGCGTCGAGCTTTCCCTTGAGCTGCCGCAGGCGGCTCAAGACGTCTTGCCGCACGCCGGGAACCTTGCCCATCCGCTCAAGGGCGGCCCGCAGGATGCGGTTTTCGGCGATGTCCTCGGTGAATTCGTCGTAGGAGACTTCAAGCGGAACCAGCATCCCGGGACGGCGCGAAATCTGGTCCGAGATCCGGATGCGGCCCTTGACCGTCCGGAGGGACTCGTCCACGGTGAGATACCCCTGCAGCGGACCGCGGCTGAGGGCGCGCTCCGACAACTGGGCGAGTGACTCGGCGAGGGCGCTCCACAGGTCCTTGTGCTCGACGGCGGCCACCGAATCCTCGCGGAATCCCTGGTCCCCGGCGTAGCTGAGCAAGAAAAGCAGCCGGTTCAGGCCGAGACGGTCCTTGGGCCGAACCTCGAACTGTACGGTCGGCGTCCGCACGGACCCCACCTTGCCCACCGGCTCGATGCGGTAGAGGCCCATCCCCATGGGAGAGGCCTTCGCGAGCCCACTCGAGTTGAGGAGGGCGGCTGTGTCCGGATCAAGCTTGTCCACGATCCCGCCGGAGAGCTCGTCCATGACGATGTGCCGCACCGTCGAAGCTTTCGGGGACGTGCGGACCGCTGGCTTTCCGGTGCCTGGTGCGCGGGTAGGCCGCGGCGGCGCGGTCTTAGCGGACTGCAAGTCGACCCAACAACTGGTCCAGACCGAAGCGCTCCTCCAGCTGGGCCCGGTTCAATTGACCGTGGTAGTGCTCCTCAAGAAGCGGCATGAGTTCGTATTTCCAGATCCGGCGCAGCCCGGCAGGGTTCTGGGCCGCGTTCTTCATGAAGTAGGAGGGGCCGATCATCAAGTCCCGGTCCCAATCGTCGATGGAGTCGTTCAGGGCGTCCAGCAGGTCCGCGTTGAGGGTGTCCAGGCCGCGGGCCGTGAGGAACCGCCGGAGCGAACCGCGGATCGGTTCCACCTTCGGATGCAACTCGACAAACGCGAAACGACGGCGGATCGCCGCGTCCATCATGGCGATGGAGCGGTCTGCCGTGTTCATGGTGCCGATGATGTAGAGGTTGTCCGGCAGGCTGAACGGTTCGTTGGGGCTGTACTGGAGGTAGATCCGGTCGTCGCGGTATTCCAGCAGGAAGTACAGCTCACCGAACACTTTCGCCAGGTTGGCGCGGTTCATCTCGTCGATGATGAGGAAGTACGGCTTGTTGGAGTTCCCGGGCTTCGCGGCCTCTTCCGCGAGGCGGCGGAGCGGCCCGGCGACGAGCTTGAACGACACCTGGCCGTCGTCGGTCTTGTCCGGCCGGTACCCCTCGAAGAAGTCCTCGTACGCATAGGACGGGTGGAACTGGACCAGCTTGACGCGCTCATCGGTGCTGTCGCCAGCGAGTTCGGCCGCCAAATGCTTCGCGAGGTAGGTCTTTCCCGTTCCCGGAGGACCGTAGAGCACCAGCTGGCGGTTCTCCTCGAGGAGTTCGGCAATCTCCTTGAGCGGCTCGAGCTCCATGTGGAGGGAAGCCGCGAACTCTTCGGTGAGGGGGCGGAACCCTTCAATGACGGGCTCGACGACGGCGTCCGGGGCGGCGGCTTCCTCGCCGTCGGACTCGGCTTCAGCGGGCAGGAGGGACTGCAGCGACTGGATGACCCTGGTGACGTCCACGACGATCCCCGACGTGGAGAGTTGGCGCTGGACGTGCCGCGGAGCCTCGGCGATCGGGTGGGTCTCGTCAAACCAACGCACCTTGCGGCGGAGCCGGCGGTTGTCCTCGTTGTGTTCCGGCTCGCCCAGGACCACGCCGATCCTGATGGCTCCGGAGTTCTGGAAAAGGGCGAGGTCGCCGGGCTTCATCACGGTCAGGAACGCGAAAACAGCGGTCTTGGTGTCCTCCCGCTCCACGTAGCCGAGGTGCTTGTAGTCCTCGTCCACGGCATGCTGCACCAGGCCCGCTGTCACGCCCGGGGCGAGTTCGCGGAGGTGCTCGACGTCGAGTGTCGCCTTTTCCTCGTCCCGCCACGCGGCGAGAAGCTCTGCAGAGTCTTGGTGCGTGCGCAGCAGCCACGCGCGCCGGCCGGGATCTCCCACTTTGCGCCACTGGCTGACGAGCTGGCGGTCGTACCAATCGATGCGCTGGCCGGCCTGTTCGTCCAAGTACAGCCGGATGCGGTTGACGTCCGCGGTGATGTCGATTTCCGTCTCGCCGTGCGCGCCGCCAACGAGTGAAGCGAAAGCGTCCCGGATTTCGCGCCGCTCGACGTCGGCAACCACTGGCTCGAAGTAGCTGGGCCACGCCAGGTATTCGATGCTGCGCCGGATGGCCGGCTGGTCCTCGGGGGTCGCCGCGGCGAGTTCGTGGAATTTCAGCGGGTCTTTGAGGGCCTTGGTGATGCTCGCGTTGGACTGGCCATCGATGTGGGCCACGAAGCGGCACAGCCAGGTCAGGTGGTCCCAGATGGTCCAGTTGAATTCCGCGGTCCGGTCACGGATGACGCCGTGATCGGTCATGCCCTGGTACAGCTCCTTGGGGAGCTGTAGCTCGGGATCGAGCCAGGACGCGGCTTCGGCCACGCGGGCGCGCTTGACCTTGAGCGATTTGACCTCGTGCGCGAGGGGCAAGGACTGCAGGAAGAGGAGTTCGACGGCGAGCAGCTTGGCCTCGCGTGATGCCCCTTCAAGGTTTTGGCGCAGGTTGGTCATCATGGGTGCCTTGGCATCTCCGACGCCGCGTTCCAAGCGCTCCAGGAGCTCGCTGGCGGCGTCCACTGTCCAAGTGCGGGTGCTGCCGTCGAGCGCCGAGGCTTTGCCTTGCAGCCCAGGGCCCAGCACGAACCACGCCGCATCTTCGATCTCCTTGGAGATACCGGGGGCACGGGTCAGTGGGGTTTTGGTGGAGGGAGTCACCATGCCAACTTACATGGTTTAACTTGGTGCTGGCATCAGCAAAGTCGGCACCCCCGCCACAGGCGTCCCGCCTCTTACGTTCTGCCACATGCGTCCCACAACTTGCCTCCTGCCGCATGTGCCCCGAGCCTTTGCGCTCCGGAAGTTCAGTGCATTCCGAAGCGGTAATGGGCAGGCACCGGCTCCCCGGGGCACACTTCTTGCCACAGCTCGGCGATCCCGTCCTCGCCTTCCCGGATATCCGGGATCTCGATGCCCTCGCGGAGCATCCCTGCAGCCTCCTGGCCTTTGCCGACGCCCCAGAGGGCGAGCGCTATCAGGAAACGGACGCGCCCGACGTCGGACATGCCGGCAGGTGCCTCGCTCGCCAAGGCGAGTGCTTGGGCGGGGTTCCCATGCCGGATGCTGAGGGTCATGGCTTCGCTGAGCAGGGGGAGGTTGGATGGTTCCAGCCGGCTCGCGACGGCCAGTTCAGCCAAGCCTTCGTCGACCTTGCCGGTGGCCAGCAGCGCGAGGGCGCGGCCCCGGTGGGCGAGGACCGTGGACCGTGGCGAGAGACCGTCGGAAATCAGCGCGGAACCGTATCCGGCGATCGCACCGTCGAGGTCCTGCCGGGCGTGCGTCATCGTGGCCAGGTGGAACTGCGCCTCCGCTCCGCCATCCTTGGCCAGCAGTTCTTCCCAATCGGCCCCAGCCACGAAGGTCTCAGCGCCCAGGAAACCCACCCCATCCAGCAGGCTGTGCCACGGGCCTGTTTCCTCGGTGGCCTCAGGGTTTGCATCGTCGGCGAAGGGAGTGCCGCTTTCGTCCAGCCACGCGCGGCCTGAGTGTCGGCGTCGGGCGCTCTCCAAAGCACCCCAAGCGCTGCCGCGCACGAGCATCTCGTCCGGAGGCAGGGCATAGTTCCGCGTGGCCTCGGCGAGGGCGATTTCGAGCTCCGCGTCCGGGACGAGGTCCTCGAGCCGGGCGTTGGCGTGGGTAACGGCCGCAGCCCAATCCTCGACATGGGAGGTCGCCGGATCCAGCTTGGCGTTGCCGTAGGCCTCCACCCAGCTCCACTCGGCGCCGGCAGGCATGGCCAGGTGCTCGAACTGGGTCTGCGCGAGCCCGGCCTGGATTTCCGCGTAGGGGCCGGCACCGGGGCTGAGCCACTCCTGCCAGCGCTTCCCGCCGTCGCCCTGGCCCCACACGAACAACTTCTTCCCGCGCAGGAGGCTGGTCGACAGCATGGCCAGGCCGTCGCCGTCGTGGTCTACTGCCGCGATCCAATGCCGGTGCCCGGGCTGGATATCGAAGAAGAAATCCGCCGCGTGCGGGCTGTTGACCAGCCAGGTGGCATCCAGGCCCTGGTGTTCCGTGGGCCGGACACGGGCGATGTCGGTGGTGTAATCGCTGCCGAAGGCCTCCGTGGCGGGCGCAATCACGCGAGTTTCCGCCGTCTCGGGAACGGCGGCATTGCTCCACCAGTACATGGGGACCTCGTGGTCATGGGGGTTCCTGATGCGGACCGCGGTCAGCAGCACGTCCGAGTCCTCCGGAAGCCACATGTCCACTTGGAAAACCACTTCGCGGAGGCGTTCGAACTCCCACATGCGCAGGACGTCGTGGCCTTCGGGGGTCTTGACGATCGCGGTGTGCACCGGATCGCACGTGGTGGGCGAGTGCCCGCGGGTGCCGATGTTCCATTCGAGGCCGCCGGCGAACCAGGCCTTGCGCAGGGCGATGTTGGCGAACTGCAGGGTCCCATGGGTGTGCAGGAGATGTTTGCCCGAGGCCTTGTCGAAGAGCTCCCACAGCCGGCCGCCCAAGGTGGGGAGGACAACGGCACGCAGTTTGCTGTTCTCGAGCACGACCGCTGGCACCTCGTGGGCGGTCCGCTCGCGTGAGTAGCCGTCCTGCATCAGGTACGGGAACATGTTCGGCACCTGGCCGTAGCGGGCTGCGGCCTGCAGTTCCTGCGGGACCCCGTCGCCGATCCTGTACGGCTGGTCCAGTTCTGCCGCGACAACCGGCAACGGGCTACTGTGGCCCAACTCCGCCATGTTCAGGGTGATGGTGGAGAAGCTCAGGTTTTGCATCTTTGTGACTCCTGGAGGCTATTTTCGATCGCAATGCTTCACCTATCCTTGACCCAAGTCGCCGCCGTGTAAAGGGACCCACCCAACTGACTCGCAGTTGTTGTCGTTATGGGCGCCCAGAACGACAACAACTGCGAGCTAGTTGGGGGCGTCAGCGGGAGGCGGCGCGGGCGGCCCTCACCAGGTCCCGGTTGGTGACCATGTACGCCGTCGGGTCTGAATTGCCGGGCGCACCGAAGGAATCCGCACGGTTCTTCCACGTGGAAACCGTGGCCTTGGCTGACAAATGGACCGCGCTTAGTCCCACGGCATGCAATGCGGGGATATCGTCCAGGGCGAGTCCGCCGCCAGCCATGACCTCAAGCCGCCCCGCTGCCCGCTGGACCATCCGCTCGAGGGTCCCGATCCCGGCTCCCACCGTGGCGGCGCCCCCGGAGCTGAGCACCCGGTTGAATCCAAGCTCCACGAGCTGCTCGACGGCGTCCGCCGGGTCCGGGGTATGGTCGACGGCCCGGTGGAAGGTCAGCTGGGCGTCGGGGTTGGTCTCCAAGGCTGCGTCGGCAAGCTTTCGAGTGGCCTGGACGTCGATATCGCCGGCGGCTGTGAGGACTCCGATCACCACTCCGTGAGCCCCTTGGTTGAGCAGGAACCGGATCTCGCGGTCCATGGTGTCCACATCGGCGTCGGAGTACAGGAAATCTCCTGGCCTGCTGCGGATCAGCGGGTGGATCTCCAGCCGTCCGTCGGCAGCTTCCTGCGCGGCTTCCATCAGCCCTTGGCTCGGGGTCAGTCCCCCGAGCTCCAAGGCGCTGCAAAGTTCAATCCGGTCCGCGCCTTCTTCGGCGGCAACGGCAGCGCCCTGGGCGCCGACGGCGACGATCTCGAGTTTCATGGGGAAACTCTACGGCCACCGCAGTGCCCAGGGCGCTGCTGCAATGCTTCGCTAGGCCCGGTACGGCTCCAGCTGCTGCTTCTGCTCGGGAGTGAGCCTGCGGACGCGGCCCGTGGACTCGTCGACGAACGCCAGATGGGTAGTGGCGTTGACGCAGTCCTGGCCGGTCACGGGATCCTTGATGACGTAGTGCACGTCAAAACTCGCCCCCTTCACGGCGCCGACCCAGATCTCAACTATTGCCGGTATGTTCCGGTATTCCAAGGTCCGGACATACCGGACCTTGTGCTCCACCACAAGGGTCATGACCCCGTCTTCAACAGAGTCGAACACAGAGACCGGAGCTTCCACTCCGGGGAGTCCGGCACCGCGGGGCGGACCGAAAGCCGCGATGCGGGCCTCCTCGAGCATGCGCACGATCTGGACGTTGTTGATATGCCCGTACGCGTCCATGTCTCCCCAACGCATCGGCACTTGGACGGTGATTCGCTGGCTCAGCTGTGCACCGCCGTCGAATCATCCACAACGGCTTCCCCGGCATCCTCACCGGCAAACTGCGACATGTAAAGGCGGTAGTACGCGCCCTGCGATGCGAGCAGTTGGTTGTGGTTGCCCTGCTCCACGATGCTGCCGTTTTCCATCACGAGGATGGTGTCGGCGTCGCGGATGGTGGACAAGCGGTGGGCGATGACAAAGCTGGTGCGATCCGTGCGGAGGGCAGCCATGGCCTTCTGCAACAGCAGCTCGGTACGGGTGTCAACGGAGCTCGTGGCCTCGTCCAGGATCAACAGCGAAGGATCGGAAACGAAGGCCCGCGCGATGGTGATGAGCTGTTTCTCGCCCGCGCTGACGTTGTTGCCTTCCTCGTCGATGATGGTCTGGTAGCCATCCGGCAGGGCGCGCACGAAGCGGTCCACGTATGTGGCCTTGGCCGCTTCGATGATCTGTTCCTCGGTGGCGTCGAGGTTGCCGTACTTGATGTTGTCGTAGATGGTCCCGCCGAACAGCCAGGCATCCTGCAGCACCATTCCCACCTTGGAACGAAGCTCGGAACGGCTCAGCTCCTTGATGTCCACCCCGTCCAGGGTGATACGCCCCGAATTGAGCTCGTAGAACCGCATGACGAGGTTGACCAACGTGGTCTTGCCCGCGCCTGTGGGTCCGACAATCGCCACGGTGTGTCCGGGCTCCGCACTGAGGGAGAGGTTCTCGATGAGCGGCTTGTCGGCAACGTAGCTGAAGGACACGTTCTCGAACTCGACGTGGCCGTCCGTGCGCGGGGGCAGGTGGCGGGCCGCGTTCTCCGGCTTTTCCTCATCGGCATCCAGGAACTCGAAAACGCGCTCAGCCGAAGCCACGCCGGACTGGAGCATGTTGGCCATGCCTGCGATCTGGCCGAGCGGCTGGGTGAATTCACGCGAGTACTGGATGAACGCCGTGGCGTCGCCCAGGCTCATGGAACCGGAGGCCACACGCAAACCACCGACGACGGCGATGCCCACGTAGCTGAGGTAGGAGACGAAGTTCATCGCCGGGAAGATGATGCCGGAAACGAACTGCGCCCCGAACGAGGCCTTGTACAAGGCTTCGTTGCGTTCGTCGAAACGCTCCAGCATGTCCGCGTCGCGCCCGAAGACTTTGACGAGCTCGTGGCCCGAGAACGATTCCTCGATCTGGCCGTTGAGCGAGCCGGTGTTCTTCCACTGGGCAGCGAAGAGCTTCTGGCTGCGCGAGCCAATGACGCCGGCAAGGACGCCGGAGAGCGGCAGGGCAACCAGCGCGATGAGGGCGAGCTGCCACGACACGATGAACATCATGATGGTGATGCCGAAGACTGTCAGCACCGAGCTGACGAGCTGCGCGAACGCCTGCTGCAGCCCTTGCTGGACGTTGTCGACGTCGTTCGTCACGCGGGAGAGGATGTCGCCGCGCTGGCGAGTGTCGAAGTAGTTCAGGGGCAAGCGGTTGAGCTTGGCCTGGACGTCGTTGCGGAGCCGGTTGATGACCTTCATGACGATCTTGTTCAGGATGTAGCCCTGGGCCCACAGGAAGATGTTGGCCACGAAGTACATCAAGAGCACGATCGAGATCAGGAACGTGAGCTTGGAGAAGTTGATCCCGTTGGTGAGCTCCATCTTGGAGACCATGTCCGCGAAGTTGTTCTGGCCGGCCTGGCGGAGGCCCTCGGCGAAGGCCGCTTGGCTCACGCCGGGAGGCAATTGCTTGCCCATGACACCGCCGAAGATGACGTCCATGGCGCTGCCGAGGATCTTCGGGGCGATGACGTTCAGGACCACCGAGACCACCACGAGGCCGATGACGAAGACGACTCCGGCGGCCTCCGGCTTGAGCAGCCCGAGGAGCCGCTTGGCCGACGGTCCGAACGCCTTGGCCTTCTTGGCCGGCAGGTTGCCGAACATTCCGCCGTCGGCTTCGCCCGGCGTGTATTCGGTTTCTTCGATGTCGTCATCGTCCACAGCGGTCACTGCACCGTCAGCGGCTGCGTCCTTCGCTTCCGCGGCTTCGCGCGCGGCCTTCGCTGCTTCGGCTTTCGCGGCCCAATCGCGCTTTTGCTGATTCTGTTCGCTCATGCCACTTCCTCCGCGCTCAGCTGGGATTCGACGATCTCCTGGTACGTGGGTGACGTTTCCAGGAGTTCTTCATGGGTGCCGCGGTCAACGATCCTGCCGTTGTCCAGGACCAGGATCTGGTCCGCGTCCGCGATGGTGGAGACGCGCTGGGCCACGATGATGACCGTGGCATCCTGCGTCTTCTCCTTCAGCGCCCGGCGAAGGCGGGCGTCCGTGGCAACATCCAAGGCCGAGAAGGAGTCATCGAAAAGGTAGACCTTGGGCTGCGTCACCAGGGCGCGGGCGATGCAGAGGCGTTGCCTCTGGCCGCCGGAAACGTTGGTGCCGCCCTGGGCCACCCGTCGGTTCAGGCCGGAGGACTTTTCCATGACGAAGTCCTTGGCCTGCGCGGTTTCCAGCGCATCCCAGAGTTCCTGGTCCGTGGCGTCGGTCTTGCCGAAGCGCAGGTTGTGCTCGATGGTTCCGGAGAACAAGTAGGGCTTCTGCGGCACCGTGGCCACGCGACTGGTGATTTCATCGCGGTCCAGGCTGGTGACCGGGACGCCGTCGAGCAAGACATCGCCGGACGCGACGTCGTACAGGCGCGGCAGCAGCGACACCAAGGTGGTCTTGCCTGCGCCAGTGGACCCGATGATGGCAAGGGTCTGGCCCGGCTCCGCAGTGAAGGAGATGTTGCTCAACACGGGAGCTTCAGCGCCGGGGTATTTGAAGGTGACATCGCGGAATTCGACGCGACCCTTCTTTTCCGCGGGCGCAACCGGCGCCTTTGGATCGTGGATGGAGGGTTCGACGTCGAGGACCTCGCCGATGCGGTCCGCACACACGGAGGCGCGCGGGATCATCATGGCCATGAAGGTACCCATCATGACGGCCATGAGGATCTGCAGGAGGTACTGCAGGAAGGCAGTCAAGGAACCCACCTGCATGTTGCCCGCATCCACCCGTTGGCCGCCGAACCACAGCACTGCCGCCGTGGAAAGGTGCAGGATCATGCCGATGGCCGGGAACATCAAGACAAACAGGTTGCCGATCTTGACCGAAACGAGGGTGAGGTCCTTGTTGGCGTCGCCGAAGCGCTTGGCCTCGTAGGGTTCACGAACGAACGCCCGGACCACGCGGATGCCGATGATCTGTTCGCGCAGGACGCCGTTGATGGCGTCGATCTTCATCTGCATGGAGCGGAAGAGCGGCATGAGCCTCACCACGAGGTAGCCAACCACGGCCACCAGCAGGGGCACGGAGACCCACACGAGCCAGGAGAGGCTGAGGTCCTCGCGCAAGGCCATGATGATGCCGCCAACACACATGATGGGCGTGGAAACCATGAAGTTCAGGCCCATGAGCATGAGCATCTGGACCTGCTGGACGTCGTTGATGCCGCGGGTGATCAACGTGGGCGCGCCGAAGCTGTTGACGTCCTTGGCCGAGAAGCTGCTGACCTTGCGGAAGACGTCCCTGCGCAAGTCGCGTCCCATGGCCATGGCCACGCGGGATCCGAAGTAGACCCCCGCGATGGCCGCGATGACTTGGCCGAGCGCGACCACGAGCATCAGGGCACCGGTTTGCCAGATGTAGTTGGTGTCCCCCCGGGAAACCCCCTCATCGATGATCTTTGCGTTGAGGCTTGGAAGATAGAGGGTGGCGATCGTAGACGCCAGCTGGAAGATGATGACGGCCAGTATCTGCGGCAAATACGGCTTGGAGTAGCGCCGTATCAGGGTGACAAGCATGCCCACGGATCCTTAATGAGAGTGCGCGAATGATGACTGTGCGAATGACTAAATAATGCGAATGACTAAACACATGGATAGCAGCAGGCGCTGACAGAATTAGTCCCTCAACTCTACGAAATCCGTTGCCTCAACGAAATATCGGTAGTCGAATATCATCCTTGCGACGTAGCTGAGCCGCCGCAGCGTCCAAACTCGCTGCAGCGGCTCCGGCCACGCGTCCTGCAGGCGGTTGCCCGCCAGGCTCCCCTAGCCGGCGTGCCGCCCGGTCTCCCCTGCCCGCGAGGCGTCGCCGGCGAGGAGCAGCAAGGCTGCCCTTTCCTGGCGGCGGCGCTCACGCTTGAGTTCCTTGCGCAGCGCGGCCAACTCCTCGGCGATCCGCGACTGCTCGACGGCGGTGGCCTGCTGTTCGTGCACGCGTGCCTGGAGTTCGCGTTGTGCCCTGCTCAGCTGAAGCTGTTGCTCGGCCAGCAAGCGTTGGGTGCGGACGAGCTGGTCCTGGACTTCGCGCAGGCCGGCGGCGGGGTCAGGCCGTTCCTGGGTGAGGATGCGGGCAAACTCAAGGTCAAGCTCATCGTGCTCCTTCTCGGCCGCCGCCCGGGCGCGGCTGGCACCCAAGGGGGTGCCGCCGTCGTCGGCTGCTTGGGCAAACTCGGCGGATTCGATGACCGGCAATGCAGAGGTGTCCAGCGTCATGGCGGCCTCGCCGGAAGCGTTTGCCAGCAATTCCTTCTCCGGCGTTGCGTCCACGGTCTTCCGCAGCGGAACTTCCTTGATGAACAGCACCGCGAGGAAAGCGACCACCGCGATGACGGCAGAGATCATGAAGATCTGGGCTGTCGCGTCGCCGTAGGCGGCACGCATGATGTCGCGGATCGGGGCGGGCAAGTCCGTCAGGTCCATGCTCGCATCGCCCGAGCCACCGCTCACCGGGATGTGGGCCGCGGCGAAGCCTTGGGTGGCAAGGTCCTTGACGTGCGTAGCCATGATGGCGCCGAGCACGGAAACACCGATCGCACCGCCGACGGAGCGGAAGAATGCCACGGACGCGCTGGCCGTTCCGATGTCCTGGGCGCGGACGGTGTTCTGGACCGCGAGGACCAGGTTCTGCATCAGCAAGCCAAGGCCGAGGCCGAAGATCGCGGTGTAGCAGCACGTGACCCACAGCGCCGTGGTGTGGTCGATGGTGCCGGTGAAGGCAAGGCCGCCCGCCAGGAGCACAGTACCCGCCAGGAGGAAGCGCTTCCATTTGCCGAAGCGGCTGATGAGCTGGCCGGAGACCACCGAGCCCAGGAGGTTGCCCGCAATCATCGGCAGCGTCAGGAGCCCTGCCTCGGTGGGCGTGGCACCACGGGCTACCTGGAAGTACTGGCCGAGGAAGGTGGAGGAGCTGAACATCGCGATACCAACGGCCACAGAGGCCAGGATCGCCAAAGCGGTGGTGCGCTGGGAGATGATCTTCAGCGGGATGATGGGCTGGGCCACCTTGGATTCGACCACCACGAGGAGGGCCAGCAGGAGCACGCCGCCGCCTACCATGAGGGCGGACTGCCAGGAGATCCAGTCGTAGTAGTCCGGGTTGCCGGCGAAGGAAACCCAGATGAGGAGCAGGCTCACGCCCGAGGTCAGCAGGACGGAACCGAGCCAGTCGATCTTGGCCGGGCGCTTGACGTGCTGGATCTTGAGGGTCACCTGGAGCAGGATCAGCGCGACGACGGCGAGCGGCACGCAGACGAAGAACGTCCAGCGCCAGCCGAGCGGGCTGTCAACGATGAAGCCACCGAGGAGCGGGCCGCCGGCGGTACCGACCGCCATGACGGCGCCCATGTAGCCCGAGTACTTGCCACGGTCCCGCGGCGGGATCATGGTGCCGATGATGGCCTGGGCCAAAGCGGTGAGGCCGCCCAAGGCGATGCCTTGGATGAAGCGGGCCGTCAGCAGGAAGGGAATGCTCTGGGAGAAACCGGCCATGACAGAGCCGGCCACGAAGATCACGATGCTCAGCTGGACCAGGAGCTTCTTGTCGAAGAGGTCGGCGAGCTTGCCCCAGATGGGCGTGGTAGCGGCGTTGGCCAGCAGCGCGGCCGTGATGACCCACGCGAAGTCCGTTTGGGTGCCGTGGAGGTCGGACATGATGGTCGGCAGGGCGTTGGCCACGATGGTGCTGCTCAGGATGGCGGTAAAGAATGCCGCAAGGAGGCCCGTCAGGGCCTCCATGATCTGGCGGTGCGTCATGGGCGCGGATGACGCCGGCACCGCCGTCGAACGTTCTTGTATTCGGGTTGCCATTGCTGCTGCTCCTAAGCTGTGTGGTTCGAGTGGTGGGAGCCGGCCGCCGTTGCCCGGACTGAATGGTTGAGTGATGTGGTCAATTTCTCTAGGACCTGCCCTGCTTCCAAGGCGTCTTCCTCGCTCCATTCCGCGAGGTAGGCCCGCAGGTTGAGGCTGCGCTGTTCTTCGAAGTCCCGGACCTTCTCAATCCCGGATTCCGAAAGGGCCACCAATTGCGCGCGGCCGTCGGCGGGATCGGGGCGGCGGACCACAAGGCCGAGTTCCTCGAGTTCGGCGATGTGCCTGCTGAGGACCGGGGGGCTGACGCCGAGGCGGGAGGCTAGCTTCGTGGCCCGGGACTCCCCCTCGCCGATGAAGCGCATGACACCCTGCAGCGCGAATCCGACGTCGGCATCTTTCGCGATGTTCGCGGTCACGATGCAACGCAGCACCCGCTGGAGATCGAAGATCTGATGGACGAGTTCGGTTGCTGTGCTGGATGCGACAGCCATGGAAGACACCTCACTTTTGTTTGCCTAAAGCAACTATACGTCAAAATGATTGCTTTGGGAAACTAATGATGTGTGAGGTGCGTTAAACACCAAGCGCGAGCTGGCAGTAGATGCCCCCATCTTTCGACAAAGGGGTCATCACCTGCCAGCTCGCGCTGGGGTTTGACGCGGTTTGAGTCAGTCCCCCAAGTGCGTGGGGCCGAACATCTTCAGGAGCGTTTCAACCACGACGACGTTGGGGCCGTCCGCGGCGAAGCCTTCCCGGAGCGCGTCCCCCACGTCCTCCGGGGCAACTCTGCGGGCCGGGACACCGAAAGCTTCGGCGAGCTTCACGAAGTCGGGGCGGGCGAGCTCGGTGGCCGTGGCCTTGCCGAAGGCGCCCACCATGTATTCGCGCAGGATGCCGTAGCCGCCGTCGTCGACAATCAGCCATGTGACCGGGACGTTGTGCTGCTTGGCGGTGGCCAGCTCGGAGATCGAGTACATGGAGGATCCGTCGCCGGACACAGCCAGCACCCGGCCGGGCTTGCCCACGGTTTCCAGCCCCACGGCACCGCCGATCGCGGCCGGGAAGCCGTAGCCGAGCCCGCCCGCGCCCTGGGCCGAGTGGAACTGGCCCTCGCGGGAATCCCAGCAGCTCCATCCCCAGTAGGCCGAGATGGTCATGTCCCAGAAGGTCTGCATGTCAGCCGGAACCGCTTCGCGGATGTCGGCCATGAACTTCAGTTCCTTGCCGAGGTCCTGCTCTTCAAGTCGCGCCCTGACCTTGGCCAGGGACTCCTTGACAAGAGCCTCGGGCGTAGCGCCGCGCCAGTCCGGTGCCGTCGCAGCCGGAGGCAACGCCTCGTCGAGCGCGGAAAGCGCCTGGCCGGCGTCGGCGCGGATGCCCAGGCCAGGCCGGTTGGACTCGAGGACCCGGGGTTCGGCGTCGATCTGGATGATGCGGCCGCGCGGTTCGAAGGTGAAGTAGTTGGACGTTACCTCGCCCAGGGAGGAACCGATGACGATCAGCACGTCGGCGTCCTCGAGGACATCCGTCATGTGGCGGTCTTCGATCCAGGACTGCAAGGACAGCTCGTGGGTCCACGGGAACGCCCCGTTGCCACCGGGAGTGCAGATGACCGGGGCACGGAGTTTCTCGGCGATCGACAGGAGCGACTTCTCGGCCCGGCCACGGCGGGTGCCGCCGCCGGCGATGATCGCCGGACGCTCCGCCGTCGAGAGCCATTTGACGGCTTCGCGGATCAGTTCCACGCGCGGCGGGTTGTCGGCCGCTTCGGCAAGGGCATCCTCCACGGGCGGGACCATGATCGGATCCAGGAGCACGTTCTGCGGAATCTCGATCCACACGGGCCCCTGCGGGGAGGAGATGGCCTCGGTCCAGGCGTCCTGGATGGCCGAAGGAATCCCGGACGCGTGCTGGATGAGGCGCTGGCTCTTGGTGACGTTCGCGGCCGAGGCCTTCTGGTCATCGAGCTGGTGGAGCATGCCCTTCCGGCGCGCACCCAGACCATCCAAGGGGATCTGGCTCGCCACGACCACCATCGGCACGCCGGTCGCATACGCTTCCTGCAAGCCGGCCAAGGATGTCAGAGCACCCGGACCCGTGGACAGGAACAGGACCCCGACCTCACCCGTGGCACGGGAATATCCGTCAGCGGCGAAGGCCGAGTTGTTCTCCACCCGGGAGGACACGAAGTGCAGATTGCCGCGGCCCATCGCGTCGAACAATCCCAGGGCGTGCTGGCCCGGGATCCCGAAGACCGTCTTCGCGCCGAGCGCCTCGAGGGTCTCGACGACGAGGTCCCCGCCGTTGCGCTGGTCCGTCACTTCGTGACCGCCGGAGCGAAGCCGGCCGGGCGCCGGGATTCCTGGCCCAGGGCCTGGGCGGCATAGCCGTTGAGCGCGCCGTGGCGGTTGCCTTCGACGGCGTTGTCGGCCATGAGGGTGACGAGCTCGTAGGCAACGTGGCTGGCTGCGACGCCGGTGATCTCGGCGTGGTCATAGGCCGGGGCGACCTCAACGATGTCTGCGCCCACGAGGTTCATGCCACGGAATCCGCGGATGATTTCGAGGAGCTCGCGGCTGGTGATGCCGCCGGCTTCGGGCGTGCCTGTACCCGGAGCGTGGGCCGGATCGAGGACGTCGATGTCCACCGAAATGTACAGCGGGCGGTTGCCGATGCGGTCCCGGATCTTGGCCACGGTTTCCAGGACGCCCTGGTAGTAGACGTCCGCCGAGGTGACGATGCCGAAGCCGAAGCGGTGGTCGTCGTCGAGGTCTTTCTTGCCGTAAAGCGGGCCGCGGGTGCCGACGTGGCTGATGGCCTCGGTGTCCAGGATGCCCTCTTCGACGGCGCGGCGGAACGGGGTGCCGTGCGTGTACTCGGCGCCGAAGTAGGTGTCCCAGGTGTCCAGGTGGGCATCGAAGTGCAGCATGGCAACGGGTTCGCCTGCGCGTTCGGCCGCGGCGCGGAGCAGCGGCAGGGCAATGGTGTGGTCGCCGCCAAGCGTGACGAGCTTGCTTCCATTGGCGGTCAGGTCGAGTGCATTCTGCTGGATGGTCTCGATGGCCTCGTTGATGTTGAACGGGTTCACCGCCATGTCGCCAGCGTCGGCGACCTGGATGTTCTCGAAGGGGCTGACATCCCAGGCCGGGTTGTACGGACGCAGCAAGCGGCTGGCCTCACGCACATGGTTGGCACCGAAGCGGGCGCCGGGGCGGTAGGAAACACCTGAGTCGAAGGGAACGCCGACCACCGTGACATCGGCCTTGGATACCTGGTCCAAGCGGGGCAGGCGGGCATAGGTGGCAGCACCGGCATAGCGCGGGATTCGGGCCGAATCAATGGGACCAAGGTTGCCGTTGGCCTCAATACGAAGCTCTTCCAAAATGCGCCACTCCTTTGTGAATAGGTGGATCGGACAGTGACTGTGACACCAATCATACACTCAAAGTTGCCTTATATGCATCACTTGTTTACGTGAAGCGCGGACCCTTCGTTCGATCACAACAAGACCGGGCCGAGCTCCCCCAGAGCCCGGCCCAGCTTGTCACCTCATGTCCCCGCCCGGGCTACTTGCTCCCGAAAGGCGTCACTTGGAAGTCTCCGAATGACACTTGATGGCCTTCCGAATCGAGCACGACGAGGCTGTCCATGCCGTTTTTCACGTCCTTGGGCAGGACGAAGGACAGCGTGTTTTGCTGCGTCGGGAAGAACCAACCCAGACGGTAGCTGCGCTTGTTCAGGTAGACGTAATACCACTGGCCGTACTCCACGTTGTGGACCGTCACGGTCTGGCCGCCGCGGTATTTGTCCGCACCGAGCCCCAAGTCCAGCGGCGGATGGGCACCGATCAACTCCTGGGAAGCCAAGGCAGGTTCCGAACCGGGCATGGCAGGCTTGACCTTCAGGGCGACGGCTTGCCTGTCCAGCTGAAGCGATGCAAGCTTGGCGCCGTTGTTCGCACTGACAGGGATGGTCGTGACCGGGAGCTGCTTGGCCGCAATGTCGGCCTCGGTCAGCGTGTAGGCGGAGGCGAGGTTGACCGACTCACCCACGGACAGGGTCGGCTTGGACAATCCAAGGGCCGCAGCCGAAAGGTCCGTCAACGCCACATTGCCCGTGTTCGTGACGGTGTAGGCGAAGGTCACCGTGTCGCCCGGACCGGCAAACCCGTCCCCGTCCACATCGTTGAACGTGGACACCACCGATCCGCTCAACTGGGGATTGCGGACCAGCAGGTCCACCTCGTCACCCGTGACGGTGTAATTCTGGGTGGCGGCGCCGGCTCCCGTTACCTGCCAGACAGTGCTCGGGACAAAGAATCCCCGTGCCGCTTCATCCGCCGTCACGGTGTGCTGCGGGGTTCCGCAGAGGTAATTGCCCCACACACCGAGGGCACTGAACCGGCAGTTGCCCGAACCCGGCGGCAGGAACGGCTGGAAGTTGCCGGACTGCGGGACAACGGATTCAGTGACGTTGCCCGTGCTGTACACCCGGAACTTGTAGGGCACTGGGCTGCCCGCCGCGTACGGGTGGCTTGCCAGGTCCCTTCCGGCGTCGTTGCGGGCACCGAAAATGTAGGCGCCCACCACGTTGCCGGCAGAACCACCCGCAACGGTCACTGATACCGGCGCTGTAATCGAGGCCCCGCCGACGTTCAACCTGGCCGTCAGGGGTACCGCACCTGCTTTGGCGTACGACGGCGCCGCGACAGTCAGCTGCACAGTCGCCGAGGCGCCCGGATCGAGGGAGGCGAGGTCCGCCGTCGTCGACGTCCAATCCTGCAAGGCGTCGAGGCTGACGGTCGACGCGGGAAGCGGCGAGCTGTCGTTGTTGGTGACGGTCACGCTGAGCTGCGCACTGCCGCCGTTCGTGACGGTGACCGCACCCGGGACAACGACGGCGGCAACCGGGCTCAGCCAGGCGGTGTCGAATTTCCCGAAGGTGATGGTGTTGTTGTCACCTTCGTACAGGACGCCGAAAGTACCGTCCGACAGGGCGCTCAGGGTGGAGTAGGACATGCTTCCGGCCTTGAAGACGCGCGAGGAGCCCCACGTCTTGCCGTCATCGGCGGAGTAGCGGACCGTGCCGTCTACGCGCGCGCCGCCGGCGGTGGGTGTGGGCGAGTTGGAGAACAGCAGCTTCTTGGCGTCCGCCGATCCCGCTGCGGCATCGGGGTACATCCGGGTGATGGAACCGTTGTTCCGCGGATCCGGGAGCTGCGTCTCCGCAACGGGCGTGCTGTAGGTGACTCCGCCGTCGGAGGAATACGCCACTTTGCGGAAGTGCGGATTGGCGCCGGTGCTGTCCCTTGAGTTCAACATGACGCGGCCGTCGGAGAGTTCCACCGTCTTGTTCTCGTCCATGCCGGTTCCGGTGGGCGTGCCCATGTTCCAGGACTTGCCGTGGTCATCGGAATAGACGCTGTAGGCCTGGATCTGGCGGCTCCCATCGGGCTGGACGATGGTTCCGGCAAACTGCTGGATGAGCCTTCCGGCATGCGCTCCGTACTTGAGCTGAATACCCTCACCCGACGAGGCGAACATGCTGACCACTCCGCCGACATTGGGAACGCCGTTGATGGTGCTCCCGTTCGGTTTGACGGTGGCGGTGATGAGCGGACCCGCAAACCCGGCGTAGGCCGAACCCGCCGGATAACTGGACGGAACGGGCAGGGTCGGCTGGTTGCCGGGGTCCGTGGACCACGTGAGTCCGCGGTCGGTGGACACGGACACTTGGGAGCTGATCACATTGGGGTCGGAATCGTCATTGCCGAGCACGCTGCCCGCGAATCCCTGGTTCTTGGAGTAGACGTGGAAGTTGAATACCGTCCCGGTGACCTTATCCACGACGTAGCTGGGATCGCTGAAACCGTATTTCTGGACGCCTGCTGAACTTAGCTGTCCCCGCGCGATGAAGGTAGGACTGCCCCACGTCTTTCCGCCGTCGGTGCTGCGCCGCTGGACGATGGAGTTGGGCGAAGGAGAATCACCCCCATCGGGACGGCCGTCGTAGGAAGCCAGGAGAACGCCGTCGCCCAAATCCGCGAGCGCGACGATCCTGTAGTACTTGCCCAGGACGGGGTCGATGGCGTTGTCGCCGTTCGAAGCGAGGACCTGCTCGACGTAGCTTCCCGGAGGGTTGGAGGGGACGTTGGGACTCGGGAACGGATCCAACGCAGCGTAGGCGGGCACAACGGTTGACGTCATGAGAGCTGCGGCAGCCGCCATGGAGACGGCGAGCCTGCTCCACGGCAGCCGCCCCCTGGCCCTGTCACTGAGTAGCGGGTTATTCATGCGTAGCCCTTTCGTATTGTTTTCACATCCAACATAGGACGTTCTATATGCTACGTGATGCCGCTCACATGCCAAATGATGTGAATGTGTCCGCCCGGAAGTGACCCCCCTCACAGGCGGCGTAAAGATTCCATAAAGACGGGCATCCCCTCCCTGCCCCGCCCGTA
Source organism: Arthrobacter sp. SRS-W-1-2016 (assembly GCF_002009585.1). Classification (NCBI taxonomy): domain Bacteria; kingdom Bacillati; phylum Actinomycetota; class Actinomycetes; order Micrococcales; family Micrococcaceae; genus Arthrobacter; species Arthrobacter sp. SRS-W-1-2016. Next base: position 52,099 of record NZ_MTPV01000023.1, read on the forward strand.
CGCTCCATCTGGAGCAGCTTCCAGGCTGCGCGAAAGGACCATGTGACAACGCTGACCAGGCCGCCTGCCGAACCCTCTGACCGGCGCAGACCCGCGGGAGACATCAAGCAGGGGCAATTCAAGCGTTGGCTGCTTGACGGAATGCCTGAAACATCGGGAAAGCGCCAGGGTCCACACGGCAAGCCGGACGAGGACCACACGCCCCAGTCCTGGTGGAAAGTCATGTGCCTCACCGGCGTCGACTACTTCTCCACGCTCGGCTACCAGCCCGCCATTGCGGCGCTCGCGGCCGGCATCGTCTCGCCGCTGGCCACGATCGTCCTGGTCGCCGTCACCTTGCTCGGCGCCCTGCCGGTCTACCGCCGGGTCGCTTCCGAAAGCGCGCGTGGCGAAGGCTCCATCGCGATGCTCGAGCGGCTCCTCCCCCGCTGGGGCGGCAAACTCTTCGTGCTCGCCCTGCTGGGATTCGCCGCGACGGACTTCATGATCACCATGACGCTCTCCGCCGCCGACGCGAGCGCCCACGCCATCGAAAACCCCTTTGCCCCGGAATGGCTCCACGGGCAGGAAATCACCATCACCCTGGCGCTCATCGCCGGGCTTGGCGTGGTGTTCCTCCGAGGATTCAAGGAGGCCATCAACGTCGCCGTCGTTCTGGTGGGCGTCTACCTGGTGCTGAACGCCGTCGTCGTCGCGGTCGGCTTGGTGCACGTAGTGACCGAGGCACATGTGGTGACCGACTGGTGGGCCGCACTGAACCAACAGCACGGCAACCCGTTGATCATGGTGGGCATCGCGCTCCTTGTTTTCCCGAAGCTTGCGCTCGGCCTCTCAGGATTCGAAACCGGCGTCGCGGTCATGCCACAGATCAAGGGCAGCCCCAGCGACACGGAGGAAAATCCGGCGGGCCGCATCCGCGGCACCCACAAACTGCTCACGACGGCGGCGCTCATCATGAGTGCCTTCCTGGTGGCTTCCAGCTTCATCACCACATTCCTGATTCCGGCCGCCGAATTCCAGCCGGGAGGGAAGGCAGACGGACGAGCCCTCGCCTTCCTTGCGCACCAATTCCTGGGCGACGGCTTCGGCACGGTCTATGACATCAGCACCATCGCCATCCTGTGGTTTGCCGGCGCTTCTGCCATGGCCGGCTTGCTGAACCTCGTGCCGCGCTACCTGCCGCGCTTCGGCATGGCCCCGGCGTGGACCAAAGCGGTCCGCCCACTGGTCCTGGTCTTCACGGCCGTTGGCTTCATCATCACCTTGGTCTTCGAGGCGAACGTGGAGGCCCAAGGCGGCGCGTACGCCACCGGCGTCCTGGTCCTCATGACTTCGGCCTCGATAGCGGTCACCCTGTCCGCACGCCGGAAAAAGGAGAGGGGCAAGACCATCGCTTTCGGTGTGGTAGCTGTGGTCTTCGCCTACACCACAGTGGCCAATGTGGTGGAACGCCCGGACGGCATCAGGATCGCGGCACTGTTCATCCTGGGCATTGTCCTGGTCAGCTTCGCGTCGCGGGTACGCCGGTCCTTCGAACTGAGGGCTACCCACATCAAGATGGACCAGATGGCCCTCGAGTTCACGGCCTCCAACGAGGAAGGCCCCATCCGGATCATCGCGCACGAGCCCAAGCGGCTGAGCGCAGACCGGTACCAGCTGAAGCTGCAGCACGCCCAGCAGGCCAACCACTTGCCAGTGGACAGCGACGCGATTTTCATCGAGATCATCGTGGATGACAGCTCCGACTTCGAGCAGGAACTCCTCGTCCAGGGCATACGCCGTCACGGTTTCAAGATCCTCGAGATCCACAGCAACAACGTGCCCAACACGCTGGCCGCAGTGCTCCTCCACATCCGCGACGTGACGGGACTGATGCCGCACATCTATTTCCGCTGGACCGAAGGCAACCCCATCGCCAACCTGAGCAAGTTCCTCTTCTTCGGCGAGGGCGAGATCGCACCGGTGACCCGCGAAGTGCTCCGCGAAGCCGAACCGGACATCACGCGCAGGCCGTGGGTACACGTGGGCTGAACATGCCAGCGTGGGGGGGGGGGGGGGGGGGGGGGGGGGGGGGGCGGGGCCCCCGCCGGGGGGGGGGGGGGGCCGCCCGGGCCGGGGGCCCGGGCGGGGGCCGCGCGCCGC
>NZ_MTPV01000001.1:0-54023 GCF_002009585.1 Arthrobacter sp. SRS-W-1-2016
CAATCACCACAGGCCCCACACCGCCACCGGGAACAAACCACCCGTCAGCCGGCTAACCAACCTCCCTGGGCAGTACAGCTAGTCGGAGGGTATGACACTCAACGGCTGGCTGTTCGAAGGTAGCTGAATCAAAGCGCTTTCCGCGAGGGCGAGGTCCGGGAACTGTCCGTGTAGCGACGTAAGCTGGCAAAGTGAACGCGATACCTTCTCCGATCACCGTGGACGTCTTCGTCCGAACCGGGCCTGCCGAGTGGTGGCAGATCCTCGCAGCCTTGGGACCGCTGGCGGCCCTGCTGGGGGCAATTCCAATCGCCTACACTGTCTGGCGAGTCCGGAGGCACCGCGCGACGGCTGGGCGGAGCTTGCTGGAGCAGCAGCGCCAAACCTGCGCGACGGCCCTCGCGCAGCAGACTGAAGCGGATGATCGCGCGGAATGGTGGCGACGGACACAATGGGCGCTGGATCGTTCCCTTGACGACAACGAAGGTGCGAGAAGACTAGGACTGGCTACTTTGGATGCGCTGGCCCGGAGCGATTTGGCGCGCGAGGAAGATCTTAAGGTGCTGCATGCGGCTCGGGGGGCGGTCGCGCGCGCCGAGGGGAAGCGCCACGATCCGGGCACTGGCCTGGACGATGGACCCCGCTCAGGAAAGCACCCGGGTTCTTAGTCGCACCTATCTGGCAACGGCTGTGCGAGTCAGGGGACCACATACCAATAAGTGCGGCTAGAAGCCGCTTCAAAAGCTGACGGAAACCCCGCGGCGGGCCGGGATACTGTCGTCGGCGCCGAAATCGGTAGTCAGCGCGCTAAGCAATGCCGCCTCGTCTGGGCCTTGTCGAAGGGTTCAGGACACGGGAAACGGTTCGCTGGCCTCGGAGAAGACCCTCTCGACTGTCGTCTTGGAGCACCCGACGCGCTGGATAATGGCTCTCTGACTAGGCTTCTCGGCGGCCAGTTCCCGGACCTTCGCCGGGTCCACTTCGGTACGGGTTTACGGGGTGGTCCACCGAGTGGTCCTTTAGGTGGTCCACCGAGTGGTCCTTTAGGTGGTCCACCCTTGGTCCATTTACTGGTCCGCAGAGTGGTCCTTTTCGTGGTCCACTGTTCCTTTGCCTGGTCCATCTGGTCCGCACGAACCACCTGATCGCGGGCCCGCTTGCGGCGCTGGGCCACGGATCCGTAGGCCGGAGCCACCACCAGGTTGACCGTTGTTTCCGTGGCGAAGAACAGGCTGACGGGCATGATGGCAGCCAGGCAGGCAGCAGCACCATCGTCCGGCTGTCTGGTTCGATACGTGAAGTCATTCGTTCGCTTCCTCCCTTGGCGATGGTCCATGTGAACCGCTCGAGTGCCAGTCCGGGACTAGTCCACGACCGTTTTCACAGCACGCATGGACCAAGGGGTGGACCCCGGACCACGAAGGACCACCATGGACCACCATGGACCACTACTGTGGACCACGCCGAAGGACCACCATGGACCACCCTGATGGACCACTGTGGACCACATCGAAGGACCACCATGGACCACCCGGATAGGCGAACTGACTGCGCCTCGGCCCCATGGCCGGACGCCCAGACTTCGTCGCCTGAGGCGCTGTGGACGCAGGTCGAGTAGGACCAATCATGGCCAACAGCTCAAAAGACAAGGGCGACCGCTTCGAGCGCGAGTCCGTTCCCGTCCTGGTGAACCTCCTCCCCGAGTTCGCCCTGGAAAAGGCGATGCGCTACCTTGGCGCCGGACGCAAGGAAGACGTCGGGGACCTGTACGTCCTGTCCGACGCCGCCGTGCAGGTAAAAGCTTGGGACGACATGGGCGGCGCGATCCGCACCGCAGTCGCCGGCTCCGTCATCCAGGCCGGCCACGGGGACAAGGAATACGCCCTCGGCATGGTTCCCATTCTCGGCGCCCGGGCCCACCAGGTGCGCTGGCCCGCCTGCGTGGCTCCAGGCCGCTGGCCGGTGCCGATCGAACCGGTAGCCGAGTTCAAGCTGGTCTCCAAAGCCCTCAAATGGGTCAAGGACGACACCGGCCCGTACGGCTTCCGTGTCTGGGACCGGCTGGAACGCGTCGGCCTGCTCGGCGGCCCGGGCGAGCCGGCACTGATCGCGCCCATCGAAGCCTGGGCCGCGGCGTACCGGCAGGCGCATGAGGTCCAGCTGAAGCTCGCCGCCTGACCCGTGCCGGGCGCCGGCCGCACACAGTCCTGATGACACCGCCTTCGAAGGAGCATCATGACCGAAAGCACCAGCCGCCAGCCTCAGGGGATCCCCGTCGGCGGCCAGTTCGCGCCCACCGCCCATTCCGAACCTGACGTGGCCTTGACCCCGGCTGCCCCAGCCCGGCCCGCCGAGACGCAGCGAAAGCGCCGCGGGCATGACTTCTACCCGCCGGCCGAGGAGATGGCGTCCTGGCCTGAGCTTTACGAGACCGATGGCGAGGGCCCGATCGGCGATAAACCCATCCAGGCCCACTACTTCCAGGGCGGCATGGACTGGTATATCGCCGAATACGACCCCAAGGCGAACGAGGCGTTCGGCTACGTGAACCTGGGGCACGGCGGCGAATGGGGCTACATCGACCTCGCCGAGGTGGAAAGTGTGCGCGGCCAGATGGGACTGCCGATCGAACGCGACCTGGACTTCACGCCGGGCACGCTGGCCAAGGAATGCATCGACAGGTACAAGGCCGAGGCCGCGGCGGCTCTGGCCGAGGATCGGGACGAGACAGACTTGGGCTGGGACGGTCCCGACGAGCCGGATCCGCTGAGCCCCGAAGACCGCAAACAGTGGGACGAGCACCACCGTTTCGCCTTCAACTATGTCCACGAGGGCAATCTGCTGGGGGTCACCGGGTTTGAGGACCGGGACACCGTCGAGCGCTTCGCCGGCTTCGCTGCGAACGCGTACATGGAATCAGGCTGGGACGGCATGATGGACATCCGCACCATCGCCCAGGCCTGGAGGGACCAGGAACGCCCGCTCGGCTAAGGAGACCGGGGCCCGGCCAATCTCCGGCCGGGCCTTCCTCATCCGTCTCAACACCACGTACTGTAAGAAATATCGAACATTTCTCGTTTAACGTTGAATGTTCGAGATATTGAACAATTAGCCTTGAAGGCAATATGATCGATATATGGAACATGACGAGCTGACCCCGTTCTATCGGGCCGTGGATGCCCCGTCCCTGGGGCGGTGCATCAGTGATGCGCGCAAGGAGTCCGGCCTGACCCAGCAGGACCTGGCGGATAGGCTCAAAGTGACCCGCGGCACCGTCATCCGGCTCGAAGCAGGAGAGGCCGTGTCTGTCGTCGTCGCCATGCAGGCGATCAGGATCCTGGGCCGTGATGTCGCCCTCGTGCCGCGTTTCTCAAAGCTTCAGGTCAGCTCATGAGCGCACGCACCCTCGACGTCTTCCTTCGCGGCAGTCGGATCGGTGAGCTCACCGGCAGTGGACTTCGCCTGTCTTTCCAGTACGACCGGGCACCCCTGGCCGAGTACGGTGCCGAGTCCATCCTGCTTTCATTGTCCATGCCTTTGAGCCGGAAAAGGATCGTCGGACCGGAGGTCTACAACTTCTTCGACGGGCTGCTGCCGGAAGGCCAGGTGCGCTCCCACCTTGCCAAGGAAAACAGGCTTACCGCACCGGACGCCTTCGGCCTCCTGCGCGTGCTGGGCGCAGACTGTGCCGGCGCCGTCCAGGTCCTGCCACCCGGCGAATCACCGGAACGCCCGGGCGCCGCCATCCCCATGACGGAGGACGAAGTGACAGGGGTCGTGGAGTCCCTCCCGACCTGGGACCTGCCCGACGACTTCCTCGTCACCGCATCCCTGGGCGGCGTCCAGTCCAAGGTATTGCTGACCCGGCACGGCGACGGCTGGGCATGGCCTGGCCGCGGAGCCGTCTCCACCCACATCATCAAGCCGGAACCCCTGGATTCGACCATTCCGGATCTCCTCGGCTCGGAGGACTGGGCGCTGAGGACGGCTGCGGCCGCCGGATTGCCCGCCGCGAAGGCGCACCTGGAGATGTTCGGAACCCGGCAGGCCATCGTGGTGGACCGCTTCGACCGCGCACCGGACGGAAGCCGGCTGCACCAGGAAGACTTCACCCAGGCCCTGGCCCTGACAAGCGAAGCGAAATACGAGGGCACCTCGGCCCCGCCGTCGCGGCTGACCCGGCTGGTCAACGCGGCCGCCCCGCATACGCGCGATGACGCCGAGTTCCGCCGTGACCTGCTCCGGGCCGTTTCCTTCAACGTGGCGATCGGCAACGGGGATGCCCACTCCAAGAATTACTCACTCATCCTGCGCGACGGCGGCGAAGTGCTGCTCGCCCCGCTCTACGACGTGGCGCCCACCCTGCTCCTCTATGCGCCCAGCAACAACGCAGGCCATACCGTGGCCGGGCAGATCCGCCTGGGCTACATCACCCTGGAACACCTCGTCCGCGAGGGGACGGCCTGGGGGATGGACGCGGATGATGCACGCCAGACCGCGGTGTCCGCGCTGGAGTCTGTGGCGGCAGCGGCCGCCGGATCCCCGGCCGAAGGCAATCTCGGGTTCCTGCGGGAGCTCGTCCCGGCCCGCGTCAGCGACCTGCTCGACGGCAGCACCGCCCGGCGCGCTCTGGGCTGAGCCGCGGAGTGCCCGGCGTTTCCGGCGCGGGGAGAGACTTGGCCGGTTCCGCACACATAGGGTCCAGAAACGAAAGCCAACCCCCGGCGGGGAGGATCTGCCGGGGGCCAAGCCCTAATGGCTCAAGGCAGAGCGACCGGAACGTGAGTCCCGGAGGACAGCGGATTCGAGGCCGCGCAGGGCACTGGCACCCGATGGTGTCATTCGCAGTAACGCGCACCCGGCCGGGTGCCTCCCGATGGGGCAAACGGCCGGCGTCCTGGGAGTCGGGACGGGAGCCTTCCAAGCGGGGTGCTGCGCTGAAAGGTCCGGTACGGGCGCCCCCACGGTGCCCGCCGAGCACTTCATCGGAAGGAAGGCCCTAGAGCCACATGACGGAGCCGCCGGCGCGGGGCTCATACCGCTTGCCGACCAGGCTGAAGGCGAAGAGCCGCTCCTCTTCGGAAGAGGTCTCCGGGAAGGTTTTTTCGTAGGTCCGGACTTCACCTGTGAGGCGGCCGAGGAGCTCGAGCTCGAAGCGAGCTTTCCGGGGATCGCCGGAGGGGACGGCCTTGATGACCTTGGTGACGCCGGTGATCAGGCCGCCGAGTCCGACCAGCAGGTAGCCGACCTTGAAGATCCGGTCGGCACCGGCGCCGGTCCAGTCACCGCGCTGGGCATCCAGCCAGTCAGCGTCGCTCAGGTGCGGGGCGTCGCCCCACCATTTGCGCCAGCCGTCGGTGCTTTCCTCCGCGGGGGCCGTCTGAATCAGAGGCAGCGATCCGCCGCCGGTAACGAAGTCAGCCTTGCGAAGAGGCGTCAGGGACGACATGGACAAGTGCCTCAGGTACCCGGAGGCCAGCAGCTTGGCGATGTTCGGGCGGGTGGTGTTCAGGTAGGCCGCGGCGGCGTTCGGGGTGAGAGGCTCATCGAGGATCGGTTCGGCAGGGATGATGGTGAGTTCCGGGAGGGTCATTACTTCCTTCTTTCGATTCGTCGCCTTCAGTGATTCAACCATAAACAACATTATGTAAATGTGTCAATGGTTTTAGTGGGGGATGCTCCCGTAGTGTCTTCACCCGCGGCATTATCGAACGGCTGCTCGGGTGGACCGACCTACTTCGGGAAGTCCCCGGCTTCGACGAAACTCTTACGGATGCGGAGGCCCGATCTCCGGCGGCGCTCCTTGCGGCCCACTGCGGCGTCAGTTGGACCACTCGGCAGTATTTCATGGCCCATCTAGCACCCATCTCTGTGACGCCCATCAACCAATCCGGGCTGGACGTGGGCTCAAGGGCCGGCCGCCTGCTGATGGGACAAAATCGGAGGCTGTTGCTGTTGTTGCTGCTGTCACGCAGCCGACGCTGAGACCCCGAGCCGCTACCGCTGCGCCGCAGGCCTCAAGCCACTGAACCGGCAGCCAGTTCGCGGGCCATGCAAAGGACTGGGTCCACTGAGCCACCCTTCTCCAGCCACCGCGTCACGGACGCCGCATTTCCGTTCACGACCAAATCCGGTTGCGGGGTCAGGAAGAACCCGGCGACAGCCTGCGGATGCAAGTCGCCAGGGAGAGCAGCGAGAACCCGATCCAGGCCCGGGAGTGTCTGGTCGCCTGGCTGTATGAACTGCCAGTCCGGAAACACTAGGCGGCCGCGACTGCGGTAGGAGTACAGCCTCCGCACCGCCGTGCGGCGCCGAACGGTAGGTGCTGACAGGTGTAGCTTTTCGGCGACCTCGGCGACCGTGAGGGTTGATGAATCCACGGGTCCCTGCGCTGCAACGGCGTCATCGCGTGCACCCTCGGAGATCCCCGAATGGGCGACCCAGAAGGCGCGGTCGCGGGCAAGGGCCACCGCCGACTGGTTGGCAGCCGGGGTCACGCTCGATCGCTGCATGTTTGCTTGCAAAGCCGTAGTCCTCTCCTTCGGTCTCTATTCCAATCTAAGCTTGGACACAATAGCGCGAGAGGCAAGTCACCTCATCCCCGCTTGGGGGCAGTTTCCGTACTGGAAGCGTATGCGTTGGTTGCGGTTTCATAGGCATTCGGAATATAGCCCGAATCGTCCCTTTCAAGGTGTGTAAGGGTCCAGGAAGCCTTACCGCTTGGCATGCCGCCGAAGTTCGTTGCGTGAATGGAAGCGACCTCATTGAAATCGCTACGGAACTGATCGTCAGCCGTTTGCAGGGAGATTCCTGCCGTATGCGCCGGCGGCGGGGTGGAGGAGGGGCAGCGGCGCGGCTGCAAGCCGTTAGGAGGCCTGTAGCGGTTATTGTGAGCGTAATTTGAACGAGGGTCTTGGGCACGGTTGTTCCTTTGTCATGAAGAACAGATGCCGGCTATGTGGGCGGAGTTCCGGAGGACTTTCACCAGGCCCAGCGAGCCCTCGCTCATTCCATCGGGCAGGATACTAGTATGTGATTTGTCGGATTATCGTCAGCTCCGGCATTACCAGACCAGCAGGGGGATGCCATGTCTGAGGATGAGAGCGTGCCGGAAAACGAAGTTATAGGGGAGCCTCATCAGGACCCGGACGCTGTCGAGCACGCCGACTCTCGCCCGGGGACAGCGACTCGGCGCCCTTCGATGCGTAGCTGGCCCTACCCTGACTGGACGGATCCGTTCTACTGGCCCTAACAGGTAGAGGGACAGATGGGTGTCCACGCAACGGTGAGCCGGCCCGCTGGCCGTTCTGACCGGATGTGTGCGGCGCATTCGAAAAGCACCACTGCCATCGGAAAAATCGAGGCGACTTCCGGGTAAACACTGGGCTGCATGGCCAACAGCCGCACACAAAATAAGCATGACGCCTTCTTCACGCCAGCCCCGCGGCGTCCGGATCGGCGGCTAGTTCGCCGCTACCGCGCATGCCGAACCGTCCCTGACCTCACTCGCTCCTCTCGACACCCCGCCCACTGCCGGCACCGCGCCGCTGACCAAGCGTGAACTGATGGGTCCCGGCACCCTCAACGACCGGAACCCCGGCGTGGACGCCGGCGGCCATCAAGAAGTTCCTGGGAGAGCCGGACAAGCTGGTCCGCAACCCGGTGTACCGGAACGCCCCGCAGATGCGCATGTTCCTGACCAGCCGGGTCGAAGAAGTCGAAGCGACCGACGAATGGCAGACCTGGGAGGACGGGTACCGGCGTCGCAGCGCCGCAAACGGCCGCAAGAAGCCAGACGAGGAAAAGACTGCTCCGAAGGTCGAGCTCGGCCAGGGCCGCAACGGTTTCTACCCGGTTGTCCGGAGGTAATACAGACTGGCCAGGCTTTTGGGTCCGGTGAGCGATCTTCCGCACACATGGGTTCTGTCTGGGTTGAAAAGGCCCGGGTTGACGCTAACACCGGCATGCAGCCCATAGAATGCTCAAGCACCGGAAATGACACGAGGGAGATACCAGGACGCACATGGATAACTATGCGAAGTTTCTGGAGCGCCTCGATGCCGCCATTGCCAGCCTTACCAAGCGGAGAGCGGTTCTCATGACGGCGCATGATGTCGTTTCTTCGGCGCTGAAACACAACAATTCTGGACTTGCGCAATGGGCTGAGCGAAAGGCTCGGTTGGAGGAATCCCTTCGGAACGGAAGCATGGCCAATGGACCCAGACTCAAGGACCTCTACGATGTTTCCCACAAGATGGAATCGGTGTTCGGAGGTCGGGCGCAGCGCGTGGCTGAAAGACTGGACACAATCCGGGCGCGGATGGGCGACATCGACAGATCGCTCCAAGATCTTCGGATGAGCAAGCAGAAACTCACGTCCTCCCGCAAACTTGCCGAGGAGCGGGAGAACCTCAGCCGGGTTGTCCTGGGTCTTGCCGGAACCCCGGATGGCTCAGCGACCGCCACCCCGGACGGGGGACTCCGTGAAGATTTGCGGGCAGCTAGCGAGGCTGTCGTGCTTGCCGAGGCGCTGCTCGAACTGAAGGGGGACTGAGAATGCCGCTCAAAAATGGAGAACACCCTCTTACGAGCTTCGTTGCGAAGAAGTGGGGGCGCGAAAAGAACCCTGGCTGCGTTTTCATGGGTGCCGGCTTCGTGACTTTCCTCTTGTGCCTGATCCTGGTGTTCTTTATCGAACCGATGAGAAACGCCTCGATTGTCATCGGCTCATCCTTGGCCATCGCCACCCTCGCCGCAGTGTCCGAAAACATGTCTACCCCGGCGAGGGTGAAGTCATTTCGGGTCATGCTAACCAGAAAGGTCAACGAGCTGATCCTTGAAATGACCGGGGACCCGACGGCCAGGGTTTCCATCGCGGAATTAGGTGCACTGATCCAGCTCGAGTACGCCAAGCCGCTGCACATCAACGGGGTGCCGGGCCTTGAACTCAAAGTGGTCGACAAGGAACCAGGCATGAAGCAACTCATCGCTAAAGTCACCGCCCCGGACTACGGGCTGGAAAGCTTCGACTTGTTGCTCTCTGCCGAGCTCAAACGGAAGCCCTAGCCCGCAAGCGGCCATGACCACGCAGTCTGAAGCGCCGCGGGTACGGCTATCGGCCGGCCGATCCTTCCGCTCCGGAGGGGCGCATGGCTTCTACATTGAGCTCCAAAGCGATCCTCTCGTCCTCGGTCAGCGGGCGGACCGCTTCTTCATACAGTGACACGCCGGCGGCCCAGTTGCCCCAGCGCCCGTCACTGCGGACGGTCCCGGTGGGAGAGCCCAAGGCGTGAACTGCGGCCGCGATGAGAATGGCGGTCACGACGGCGTCGTATGGCTTGCCAGCAGTCGTGCAAAATGTCCACATGTCCGCGTGGCGCGGCTCAACGGAGCCCTGTAGCCGGAACGTTTCGTGAGCTTCGCCGGCGGCCCCGAACCCGTTCAGACGGATCCCCTCCGCAGCGTTGAGGACCGGCAAGCCCTGCCCCTTCGGCCCGCAGATAGTCACGGAAGAGGCGTCTATGACTTTCCCGGCGTCGGTGATCACTCCTGGTGTGGCCTTCAGGCCCGGGAAGTAGTGGGTGTAGCCCATCGAGCGTTCCTATCCTTAGCCTCGAATCTACCGGGTGGCTTCCTGAACTCGACACAGGCCTAGCTCCGTGTGGGGACGCGTCTGAACAGACCCTTAATGCGATAGGTTCCTCAACATAAGCTTCAGTGACCATCATCCGAAATGAATTCAAACATGCGAAGATTTGCCACTCTGGGCGTTGCCGCCATCTTGCTACTCACCGGCTGTTCCTCCCAAGCTGGGGCCACGGCCTCTCCTTCGGCGGCGGAAGCTTCTCCAGCTGCTCCAAGCCCCACGCAGACGGCCACACCATCGGCCTCGGTTTCAGCGTCAACTCTGGCGCTGGGCAACGGCACCATCGACGATGCCACCCTTGATAAGGCGTTTCTGGCCGGTGCGCGGAAAGTAATCCCTTCCGGGCCCGACGACGCCACGGTGATTTCCATGGGGAGGGGTCTATGTGCCGACCTTGCCGCAGGTGTCTCTACACAGGCAGCCCTGGACAAAGTAAAAGCTCACGGGCTGTCTCAGACCAATGCGTTGATCTTCTTGGTCACGGCCAAGACGGTTTACTGCACGACGACTAAGTAATCCAACCAGCACGAAGGCCCCGCACCGCCGAACGGTCCGAGGTCATTTCTGCCGAACCGTTCGATGACACCGGTTCGGTCGCCGAGTGCAACCGCATCCTGGGCTTGGCCCGCGGCGTGAACATCTCCTACAGCAGCATCGTGAAGTCCATCAGCTATGCAGCGGGCCAAGGCATCGGCGGAAGCGGCGCGGTCCAGTTCGTCACCAGCGGCAGCATCCAGTCAGATCAGGCAAACGTCGTGGCCTTCGATTTGCCCACGGCTGGGTACGGCCAGATCAACATGAGTATCAGCAGCCCCGGTTTCAGTGGTTCCAGCCAGGACGTGTACGCTTCCGTAGCCAATTACGCGGCCGACGGCACGTTCATCTCCGAGAGTTCCCCGGTCACTGCCTATGTGGGAGGCAGCTCCGGGTGGGTCGCTATGAATGTTCAGCGGCCCTGGATGCCCACACCGGCAGGCGGCACGCTGAAGCTGCTTGTCCGGGCGGGCGCGAACTACAACTATGCACCGCTTGAGAACGCGGTGTTCTACGTAGACAACGTGTCTTCCACTGACAACGGCCAGTACTTCGACGGTCAGACCGCGGCCTTGGGCGAATACACCTACAAGTGGTCCGGCGTGCAATACGACTCCCCCTCCCAGAAGATCACTCCGAAGCAGGTCGCCCTGTCGTCGGTCATCACGCTGGGTCAGCAGTTCACCGTGCAGGGCCGTGGGTTCCCCGCAAACACGGCGGTGCACCTGGAGGACAACGACTGGGGCGAGGGGGCTACCGATGTCACCACGGATGGCTCCGGCAATTTCACGACAGCCATGACCTTCCCGGCCAACACCGATCCGAACAACGGGCTGGTGGCCGGACCTGGGACGCTCCACGTCTTCTCCGGGTGGTCCCAAGCTCAGCTGTATCTGCCGATCACCCTCCAATAAACCAGGTGGATGCCCGGGTGATGAAGCGCCTACGCATGTTTCCGGACAGACGATGATCCGAATCCTCGACGGGGAGCATTTTGAAGAACCGTAACGCAGTCCGTGCCCTTGCCGCCACGTTGGCGAACGCTGCCACCTCAACCTCAGACACTCGTTCAGGCGATGAGCAAGGCGGCGAAGCTGCCGATAGGGCTGGTCACGACCGGGTGCCACCGGGTCGGTGATACTGATGCGCGGGGAGTGCTCAAATGCGGCGCCGTTCGCGAGCAAAGCCGACTCAGGCACGTCTTCGTTCTATCGTTGGCACGACATTTTTGGTTCACTGGCGAGAACAAGGATGGCAACCATCTCAGGAGGCTCCGTGGCAGCAATTGAAGCCGACTACCTGGTAGTTGGGAGCGGCGCGGTGGGGATGGCGTTTGCCGACGTGCTGCTCCACGAGACGGACCACACGATGGTCGTCGTCGATCGCCACCATGCTCCTGGCGGGCACTGGAACGATGCCTATCCGTTCGTGCGATTGCACCAGCCGTCGGCCACCTACGGGGTGAATTCACGTGATCTGGGCAGCGGCGCGCGCGACAGGACAGCGCTCAATCTGGGCCTGTGCGAACGCGCGAGCAGCGCCTCAATCCTCTACTACTACGAGGAATTGATGCGCGACTTTGTCGACTCCGGCCGGCTCCGGTACTTCCCGATGTGCGAATACGAGGGCGACTACGTGGAGCGTCATCGATTCACCTCGCTCACGGGCGGTGAGATCCACGAAGCGCACGTGAGGGACAAGGTCGTCGATACCTCGTACCTGAACACGGCTGTGCCTTCCACGCATCCGCCCAAATATGGAGTGGCTGCCGGCGTAGAGTGCGTGCCGCCCAATGATCTGCCGCACGTGAAGCGGCCGCCTGCAGGCTACGTCGTCATCGGGGCCGGTAAGACCGGTATAGATGCGTGCCTCTGGTTGCTGCAGAACCAGGTGTCGCCGGACGACATCTGCTGGATCGTGCCGCGCGACCCGTGGCTTCAGAACCGCGCGAACGTGCAGCCCGCCGAGGAGTTCTTCGAGCGATCGTTCGGCGCGTTCGCGATCCAAGCCGAGATCGCTGCGGCTGCGGAGACGATCGATGCACTTTTCGCCCAACTGGAAGCCACGGGACAACTGTTGCGGCTGGATACCGGCGTCACACCCACCATGTACCACGGGGCCATAGTCTCCTTGGCGGAGCTCCACGCGCTGAGGCAGATCAAGAACGTCGTTCGCATGGGCAGGATCCAACGTATCGAACGCGACCGGATCCTCCTGGAACGCGGGACAGCCGAGTCGTCATCGGAATGTCTGTACGTGGACTGCTCAGCCAGTGCGGTCGAGAGACGGCCGGCGACTCCGATCTTCACTGGCCGGAAGATCACCCCACAGATGGTACGTGCGCTCCAGCCGACGTTCAGCAGCGCCTTCATCGCCCATATCGAGGCCTCGATCGTCGGCGAGACCGAGAAGAACGAGCTCTGCACACCCATACCCATGTCGGATGCTCCGCAGGACTGGCTCAACATGATGCTGATGAATCTGACCAACCAGGACCGTTGGAGGCGCGATCCCCAGCTCAGGGACTGGATCACGCGCTCCAGGCTCGACCGGTTCTCCGATTTGGCCCGCAAGGCCACGCCGGCCGACGCCCACAAGGTCGCACTCCTGCAACGGTATGGCCACGCGGCATCGGCCGCAGTACCAAACCTTCAACGACTCATAGCCAATGCCACCGCGCCTGGCTCGTAAATCGGAGCGGAACGAGTACCGGGTTGCCGAAACCGGGTCAGCCCTGGGCGTCAAACGCGGCGTGGTGGAAGCCGCCCTCGCCGACGCTTCAGGTATTTTCGTGCCCCGGTGGAGGCCCTGCCGGAGAAGATGCGTTAGGTCGTCGAGGAGATCTACTTCGCCGGAAGGGGCATATGGTGCGCCTATCGGTGAGGCCGCGCGCCCGTTCTTCAAGAAGTACGCCACCTTCACTGGCCGTGCCAGCCGCAGCGAATACTGGTGGTGGGCCCTGATCTCCGGCGTCGTGGCCATCATCCTGAACATCATCATTTCCGCAGGCGCGACCGTCAGCGACTCCGGCGCCAAAGTCCCGGGCCCAGGTGCGGTCGTCGGCGACATTCTCCTGGGCATCTGGGGTCTGGCCACCATCATCCCGTCCGTTGCCGTCGTCGTCCGGCGCCTGCACGATGTGAACTTCAGCGGCTGGATGATCCTCATCGGGCCCGTCCCGTTCCTCGGAGGCCTGGCCCTGCTGATTTTCATGATCCTTCCGTCCAAGCCGGAAGGCCAGCGCTTCGACGTCCCCGCCTAGATTCGGTTGGTGGGGAAGCTGAAGGCCACCGGCGTCGTGCTGGTGACCTTCAGCTTCGTCGCGATCTTCCGTCTTTGTGTCTATCGTTGCCCGGCGTCCCCCCAGTGTCTGGGGACAAGTTCTATCGTCGGGCCGACATTCTTGATTCACTGACAAGAACGGAATTGATTGCACGAATTCGACGGGAGGATGGGTGGCCACAACGGAAGAAGTTCGCCGCAGGCTACTTCGCATCAGTTATTGGTTCCTTCCCGTCGTGGCCTTCGAATTCGTGGCCAACATACTGAGCCTCAGGGGTATCGATTCCGAACCATGGCGTTGGATCCGGACCATCATCCTGGCAGCCGCTGTGACGGTACTCTGCGTTCAGGTAACCCGGTTTTCGTTGTGGCAGCGCGACGAATACTGGCGCGAACGCGGTAAAGACCCCAAGCACCCGGAACGGCCAGGGAAGATGGACGGCCCTTGACGTTTCGAGAACTAGTCCCACATTCTTTGTTTGCATTTAACGTCCTTCGCCATCTCCGTGGCGTAGGTGATCCTCGACAGATTTCAGACTTTCTTCTGTTCCTGCCAGCTCGATCTCCCCTTTGTCGGTTCTAACCGCGATGACCCGGTTCGCCCGTCTCAAAGCCAGCACCCTCTTGTCCGACAAGGCCCGGTCGCCCATCGAGTGAAGATCCTCAAAAACCATCACAGACCCTTTTCGCTGCACCGCCATGTCGAATGCCGCCTGGAATTTGATGGTCCCGTCACGGACCTCCGCGAAGCCCGACGACCAGCCAGCCCCAAGCGACCCGGACACGGCACCCGGGTAGCGGATGGCACACTCAATCACTCCGGACTGGGCATCCTCCTCCAGCCGCCTGTTCCTCTCGGCAGTGGCCGGTAGCCGGAGGAGGAATGTTCCTGTCCCCATCACGCCGAGTGCGACCAGCAGCGACAGCCAGAATCCAAGCATGGTCCGAAGAGAGTTTGCGACGATCAACGCGATGGGAAGCATCCAGAACTGGGATGAATCTAGTGCCTTTTCCCATTTTCCCTTCGGCGTCGGTTTGCGCATTTCCATGGTCATTTTCGAATGATAGTCGTGCCGGGCCTTCGTGGATTCTGCATTTTCGTCAGCCCGGGCGACGATCCATAAGGGCAACGGCGGATCCACTCAACGGTTTACGGTCGTGAGCTCTCCGGCGAGGGTCGCGCCGAACAAGGCCCTCGGGTGTGCGTCCACCGGCCTGGTCTCGTTACGGAGTCCCAATTTCGGGCTGCACCAGGGTTAGGCCCCCGAACTGCAAGCGGCTTGGGTTTTTCACAAATTGACTGGAATGTCGGGAAGGAACAGCTGCCCGCTCAACTTTAGGATTGGATGTCAGCTCTACGCAATCACCATTTGGGGATCCATGAAAATCAGTTATGCCCTTGCTCTGTTCGCAGCTTCAGCGCTCATTCTCTCCGGCTGCTCCAGCAGCGCCCAGGCAGTAGCCCAAGGCACGCCAACCCAGACAGCTTCACCCGGGCCCTCCGTGGAGCCGTCGCAGACTTCTTCTCCCGCGGCATCTCCCAGCGCCAGCCCGCTAATAAATGCCCACGGGAACATTGTGAAGAAAGTCGGAGAGTTTGCGGGAGCAGGGGGGACATCGGCAGCTGACGGCACTCTGAAGTTCAAGGTCACGTCGATCGAGCCGATCAGCTGTGACTCCCCGTACTCGACCCGGCCGGCAGGCACGGCTTTGGCTGTGGCGCTGGAGGTTGAAACCACCGCCAATTTCAAGGGCGGCCTGACCATGAACAATGAGTCTGGGTTGACAAGCTTTATGGCTAATTATTGGAAGGGCTATACCCCCGACGGGACTCGCATGAACAAAGTTGACACCGTCGCGGTCCAGAGTTGTGTAGCGGACCAGAGCCGGCTCCTGCCGGACACCATCGGTAAAGGCGAGAAAGCCGCTGGCATCGTGATCCTTGAAGTCACGACGCCGACCGGCACAATCGCCTACGACGGCGCCGGCATGACGAGCGGCGGATGGGAATGGGATTACCGGGCCAAGTAGCCGGATCTGTCACGAGCAAGGCCCGGCAACTATTCAGTTCAAAGCTCGGCCCTGCTTTGACAAGCCAATACGATGTGAATGCGCCGATCTGCGGCCACTGTTGAATATGGGGAAGCATGATGACGGATCATCTCGAAGGCGAGTCTGCGCCGAACAACTCTCAGTCGGCAGTTCGTAAGAGGAAGCGCATCTTCCTCATTCTCGCTCTGGTCTTGGTCCTGGTGGCCGGGTCCGGGGTGGCCTGGTGGTTCAGTTCAGGGCTCCCATCAGCCCAGGCTCGAGATGCCCAGGCGGCTGCGCAGGCATCCGCGGATGCCTGCCGCCAAGAAGAAAAAGGAAGACTCGGACGCGTTCTGGGCAAAGGTCCAGGCAGACAACACCAAGCTGTACGACAAGCAGCGCAGTGACGTTGCCGCTGTCAATGCCTCCCAGGCAGTCGACCAGGCTGCCCAACAAGCCGGTACATCCGAATCGATCCGGACCCAGATGGAAGCCCAGGGATGGACCCGGTTCTCCGGCCCCTTCTACTACCAGTACGCGCCCAAGTCCGAGTACACCTGCGGGTACCTGAAGTGCTCCGTCGTGCACGTCACGACCATGGCCGCCGCAGGATGCCCGGGAGGGCTGTACGTAGCGGCCAGCATCGAGCACGGCTCCTCATCGCTCGGCGTCGCCAACAGCATCACCTTCCCGCTGACCCAGGGCAAGGACGCCATCGTGAAGCTGGACGACACCACAGGCCAAGGTGACGGCATGCGCCTGGCTGACATTCACTGCCTCTAGTCGATTTCTGGCTGGTGAAGCAAGGATTGGGCTGTTTCTGTGTAGCATGACGTCCAGTGACGGCGATGCGTCCGATTGCCTGTGGGGAGGGTTTGAATGGCCGAGGTGAGGTTCGTTCCACGCAGCGAATGGGACACTCTGCCTGTCCAGCCGCCGGCGGGGAAATGGCTGATCCGGGCCGTTCCTTTCATCAAGGGGATTCTGGCCGCCTTGGGTATCGGTGCGCCGCTGGCTCTGATCGACGCCGCTACCCACTATGCCTTCCCGACGTGGATACCTTTGGTGCCCCTCTGGCTGGCCATCGCTCTGTGCGCCGTGGCCATGGTGATCGCCGTCTTAGCGATCCGTCCCTACTACGCCGAGCGGAAACTCGGCTACACCACCTGGCCAGAGAGAAACCCGGCACCGGGGCCAGGCCGCGGATGAACCAGCTCACGAAGTCCGAAAGCCGACTTGGTCCGATCGAACCCCCAGGAGGCAAACGTGCTTCACACCATTAAGGACCAGGGCGGCGGCTTTGTCCCGACCGTGCCATGGGAGCCGACGGTCCGGTATCCCATGCTCCACGGTTTCAGCGCCGCAGCCTGGCAGCGGGTCTCCACAATGAGTTTCCTGACGTTTATAGGCGCAGGCATCCTTACGGTTGGGTTTGCGATCGCAAGCAACAAGGGCGCCGGTGTTAAGACCCTCGCCATCGCTTTTTACTGCATGCTCCTGCTCGCAGGACTCACCGCGGCCGTGTCGGGTGCTGTCTCCACTTACAAGGCCCGCAGGGAGTACCGGCACGGCTACACGACCCTGCAGAGCTTCTCAAAGTACGGGATGTACTACAGGACGCTCCCTCAACTCGACCCGCGCTCCGGCGTGCAAGTCAGGGCCGCCGGGGAAGCGAAGCTTGCACAGTCGGGGCTCACCCAACGCTGGGCCGTTTCCCGCGCCCGGTACCCCCGCGCGGACCGGATGTCCCGACAGGACGCAGCCGAGGCGGCCGCAACGGCGAAAAGAATCAATGAGACAAACCTGGAGCTGGTCAGAGCGAAATCAACCCGCGCCCGACTCGTCAACAGATTCGGCGCCGCCGCCGGGAACATGCGCGCGGACGCCCGGAAGTACACGTTCGCGGCACTCCTCACTGCCGGCGGCGGGCTCCCTGCATTGATTTTCGGCCTCATGGGTGCGTCCCTTGGAAAACCGGTCTGGGTGCTTCCTGCAATTGTTCAAGGCTCCGTCATTGCCGTCCTAGCGCTGATCGGCCGGCGGAAGAGCGTGCACGCCGCGCGGCTCGCGGCGGAGTTTCTGGGTGTGGCCCTCAAGGACCTTCCGCCGTGGACGAGCGCCGGCGCGCAGGATTCCCCTTTCCCGCGGGACCACGGGGCGGGCAATCCTGCAGCATAGGGACCTGGGTGGTGCTGCTTAGCCCGTGTCGATTCGTTCGGCCTGTGCATCCGGTGACCAGGGCTTTCGACGGAATGTTGGCCGAGTTTGAGATACCTGAGCCGCGTGGCGAGGCCGCCCCTCCGGTTGCGTCGCACCCGGGACACATCGTGATTAGTAAGTAGGCTGAGTGTTTTCGCTCGAGTGCCCGTCAGAAATCAAGTATCTTGCACTCGTGCGAGGACCCGTCCCCGGGCCGTTGACTCTAACCAAGAACCTTGGTGCCTTTGGGGAGGACATGGATGGACGCTGGAGTGCCGTCACGGCCGGCCCGGTTGACTTTGCGGCAGGCAGCTAAACGGGCTGGAATGGACGTGATGTCCTTTAAGGCCTTGGCAGACGTGAACAACGGTACGTTGGCTGAATTGCGCCTGTCTGGGGCGCGGCGTCGATGACGGACCGCAATGATGGGGACGCGGTACAACGTTGGGCTGCGGCCGAACGTGTCGCCCAGGGCTTGCCGTCAGGGACGGGGCCGCCACCCAAACGCGAGGCCTGGACCCTCGTCGTCTTTGCCGTCCTGGTTGTTTTCGCGATCAGTGGCGTCGTCACGTTCTTTATTCTCCAGCCGCAGCCCCTGTTCGGGGATGTCGTAGCGGTGCCCGGATGGTTGAAAACGGTGGGCGCAATTGTTGAGTGTGCCGGGATACTCCTCGGTGTCATTGTCTGGGTCCGTGCCGCTCGAAGCGGAGAAAGACCCATCAGTCAGGGCTCGGTAGTGGCTCAGTTGTCCCGCACGCAGCGGCGCCGCGTCGCGAACCAGATCAAAGGCCGGGAGCCGGTCCTTCCCGAAGAGTTGAACGTCGTGCTTGCGGCCGCCCGGCAGGCTCTCATTCTCCAGCGATTCTCATTGCGTCTGCTTCCGGCATATTTCCTGTTCGCTTTAGGAAATCTGATGTGGACGGACTTGGGACTCGCGAAGGCGTTATATGTCCTCACCTTGATCCTCTTCGTCGTAGCGGCCCCCATCGCACTAAGAAGATTGCGGCGGACCCAGGACTTCCTTCAGCGCACCGGCCCTTTGCCCTAAATACGTAGAGATTTACTCTCTGGGAAAGGCTTGGTACAGGCTCAATAGGAGGAAGCTAGTCAGTTGTGAATGTGCTAAGCGCCAGTTTCAGTCGCTGTTGTGGGTGGTTCGTGTCTAGTTGTCCGCGGTGGTTCTGTCGCCGAACGTGCCGAAAAGGAAATCGGACATGGCGGTTCTGAGGGTGTCGATGTTGCAGGGAAGGGCGACGGCGTTGCGTGCAGCGCCTCGCATGTCGCCGTGGAGGAGGCTTTGTTCGAGGCCGTTGCAGGTTTTCTCCAGGGAGCGTGCACCGACCATGTGGGCGTTGACTTTGAGGCTGAGGACGGCGTCCATGGCGTCCTCGGTGTCATTGTTGCTGATGGTGGCGAGGATTCGTTCTACGCGGGCCTGGAGCATTTCGAGAAAGGTCAGCGCGTAGCGCCTGGGGATGGTTGTGCATTGCAGCTGGTCTGCGAGGTCGAGCAGGGCGTCCGGGTGGAAGACCGCATCGCATGCTGTGGCTGCCAAGTTCTTGTCCTGTTCGGGTTCTGCGCGGTTGCCGCGGGTGCTTTGCGGGTCCAGTGTTGTCATGGTTCAGCCGCTGGTGGTGGTCGCGGTCCGAACCTGGGTGCGGTCTACGTTGATGTTGATGGTCAGCGTCGAGGCGGGTGTTTTGGTGACGTTGCCGTTGCTGTTGGCCCTGGCCCGTAGCCGGATGCCCGTTCCGGAGGCGGCCGGGGCGGGTCCCGTGGTGGCCGGGATTGTCGAGGATCCAAAAGACGTGGTCAGGATTGTTGCCACCGTTCCGCCCGGGCACGTGCCGGTGCTTTCGTTCCACGTCGTGCTGCAGGATTCGATGATGAACTGCACGGTGGACTGGGCTGAGGTGGAGCCGCCGTAGGTTGCCGCTGTGATGGGCAGGGTTCCGGTGTTCCCGACCGTGAAGTATTGGGGGGTGAACGAAGGGCTCCCCGTACCGCCGTTGTTGCTGAACGAGAGGGTCAGGGGGCCGCTGCCGTACGGGGCTGCGGTACTCAGTGACGGGGCGGCTCCCCAGCTGCCGCTCGAGACGGCCTGGGACGCGGAGGCGGCATTGGCTGTGGTGGCGGCCTGGGCTGGTGTGGACGTGCAGGCCAGCAGGACCGCTGCCGCGATGGCGGCTGCGGCCCTGCCGGTGTGGTGGTGCACGTTCACCCGGTGTTAGCTTCCGGTGGTGGTGGAGGTCCGCTGGGTTTCGCCGAACTTCCAGGTCAGTGCCGAGGACAGGCCCTGGATGCTGCTGGTGGGAAGGACTCCGTTGACCGTTGTTTCGGCCTGGTCCGGCAGGGTGAGGGCGACCTGGAGGTTCAAAGTGGACCCGGCCGTCACGGTGCCGGCGATCAAGGTCGAGGGCGTCGTCAGGAGGGTGTTGAGGGGGACGTTCGTCGCCAGGACGGTAGTGGTGGCTCCGGTGCCTGTGCAGGCTCCGGCACCGGTGGTGGTCCAGGTGCCGCCGACGCATTCGGTGACGGTGACGTGCAGCCCGTTGGTGGCGTCGGTGGTGAGCTTGCTCGGGGTGGCGTCTGCGACGGCCAGTGTCAGGGCCTTGGCGTCCATGGCGTTGCCCTGGGTGAGGTTGATGTAGCGGTTCACGATGTCGCCGGGGGCCAGGTTGGAGACGGATTGGCCGAACCCGGTTCCGTTGTTGGCCATGGTCAGGCTCAGGGTGCCGGAGGTGGCGTTCTGGGCGGTGGCGTTGGAGGCGTTGGCGTTCAGGGCGGCGAACACGCCGCCTCCGGTGATTGCCAGGCCGGCTGCTGCGACGGCGCAGGCGGCGAACAGGGCAGGGGTGGGGCGGCGGGTGGAGCGGGCGGCGCGGCGGGCTGTGGTTGCAGACATGACTGATCCTTTGGAGGAGGTGGTGCGGGATGGTTTTTAGAGAGCGGGGGCGGCGCTGCGGCGGCCGGAGGTACCGGATTTGCGGCGTGCCGATGGGGCAGGGGTGCTTCGGAGGATCCACCAGACAGCTGACCCGGTGACGGTCAGGCCGAACAAGGCCGTCAGGAGGGCCCTCTGCAGAGGATTCTCGATCCACAGCAGGGCGCTTCCCACCGAGGGAACGACGGCGACGACGACGGGCACCTGGGCCTGGTCCAGCACGGCCTTCCAGTTGTCCGGGGCCGGGTTGGCGTCGCCCTTGGTGGTGAGGACCGGCTTCGACGGTGTGCCGGAGATGGCGGTGATGCGGTGGGCGAAGGGGGTGCTTTCATCTGGAGGTGTGAAAACGGCGATCTGGCCCGGGCGGAGACTGGTCACGTCGGCCGGTGCCGTGATGAGCAGGTCGCCGGGGGCGTAAGCGGGGCGCATGCTGCCGGTCAGGACGGGGGAGAACCCGATGTGGAGCAGCGGTGCGACGACACCGACGGCAAGGAATGCCAGTGTCGCGAGCGTCGAGACGGTCGTCGTGATCATGCGGAGTAGGCGGCGTGCAGATGAGCGTTGGCGGTTCCTCGCCCCCAGGCGGGAACCCATGCCAGAGCTGAGAGAGCTGTCCATGGGGACGTTTCCGTTTCGTTTGAGACCGTGTAGCGGAACAAGATCCACTTTTCGGGGCCCACCTCAAGAAAGCTCAAAGATTCAACTAAGGTTCGTTTAGGTTTTTTCCTCAAGACTTAAGCGAATCTTGAGCAGAACTTTGAAGAAACCTGCATCGTTGGAAAACACAACGCAACCGCCGAGCATGAGTCATTGTGGCGATTGCGATGGCCAGCCCGAAGGAGCCGGTGCCGGCGAATAGACCACCAAGCGAGAAGTGCTCTACAACGACCGGTTGATGGAACCCGGGAGCAGAGCACGGGCGAAAATAAATTCTTTGGATTTTCGCGTCACGATCCGGTTCGAACCCGCACTGTAACCGTAGGGAGTGGTCTGCGACTGGCAGCCATGACGTGCCTTCAGGCAGGCTGTCTACCCCCTAAGCATTGCCCATGCCCATGCCCATGCCCATGCCGCTGTCACGGTCAGAAAACTCTCGGGAACTAGAGTAGGAGGCCAGGCGGGAGCGGAACTTCCGGCGCGCTAGGGCCCGCCTGCAAAAAACCTTGGATGAAAGATTAGATCGGCATACGGCCGAGCGTCTTACGTTTAGCGGCCGAAAACGATGAGTAATATTCACTGGACCGCACTGCAGCTGGCATAATGGCCCGCACTGCTGCACCAGCGCACCGAGAACGATTTGTCGGTCTGACGCTACGATTTGCTAAGTGGTCAATACGCTCTTACTCCTCGACATAGACGGCGCCGTCCTTCCGATGAGGCACCCTAATATTCTGCCGGCTGTCGATCAGGTGACCTTGGCAGTGGCGATCCCGCCGCGCGTCCCTGCAAGCGTCAGCGTCCGCCCGGCGGTCATCGACGCCATCAAGCGGTGGACGGTTTCCGGGACTGACGTCCAGTGGCTGACCTCCTGGGGTTGGCGGACAAAGTGGCTTGACCAGATCGGTTTGCCGCAGCTTCCCATCTTTTACGACCCAGAACCAGGCGAGGTCTTCATGTGGGGCCGTTCCGGCTTGTCTTGGAAGAGACCCGCCGTGTCCGAGTTCCTCGAGAGGCAGACGGAAGGCGTTAGGCTAGTCTGGGTTGACGATGACTCATTTTATGCGAGCTACGGGGACGAATTACGGGGGACCTACGACCAATTGGAGGATCTTCTCTTGGTCCAACCCGACAGTTTCGTCGGCCTGACCGACGAGGATCTTCGTCGAATCGACGGGTTTCTCTCACCTTAGCGGCCCGCGCCGCTCACAATGAGCGTCTCGATCCGCAAACGGGGCGCCGGGCCAGACCGAGACGGCGTTGCCATCGCGCGAACCATTCAAATTCAGGACGCCCACTCGGGTTGGAAGAACGAGTGGAAGACGGCCGGGGGCGAACTAAGAAGTCACTTCTGGCTCCCTCGTCCTCTACCTCATGGGCAATCTTCGCGCGGATCTCGATAACGCCCCACCCCTTCGTGAGACCCGTTCGGGACACGGGCCTCATCAAAGTCGGAAGACAACATACGCAAGCGGACCGTTACCCTCTGGGTTGCACCTCACTGACGGATGCTGCCGCGGTTACATCTTGGCTGGCCGGTCAACCCGTCCTGCAACGATGTGTGGCGATTGCCGACGACGGCCGGATTGCCGGTCACATCTCCGTCAACCAGCTGCGCCCGGCCCTAGGGGCCCACCTGCCGGTCATGGGGTGTGTGCCGGTGGCGGAACGGGGCTTCTGCGAGATCAGTCAGTTTTTCGTTCACCCGGAATTCCAGGGCCGCGGCGTGGGACGCGAACTGTTCTCCATCGCGACAGGCTACGCGTGGGAAAACGGCTATCAGCCGGCGCTGACGGTCGAGGAAACCTCATGGGATGCCCGGCGGTTCTGCACCGCCCGGGGCTTCCGCGAGGTCGGCACCTTCACCGGACTTCGCGGAGTCAGCCATGTCTTTGTTGATGAGACCGTCCATGTTTTCACCGGTTGGTGACCAGTCGCTGACGTCCCCGATCAGCCTCCCCTCCGCCTTAGTTGCCGCCAACCAAATACAGCGGTTCTGAGTCGTGATAGACCGTGTCCTGTTGATGATTTGGAAGGACAACGACCCTGGGCTTGGTCGTGTCGTGCGCGGTCGAGTAATCCGGATCGCAGGTGTGGAGTTGAGCTGCGTAGCGATTCTTTGAGCAATCCCATCCGACTCCGGCCGGGAAATAGCGGACAAACATCGATGCGAACGTGGGACAGGAGTTGCCGTACTTGGGATCGATGCAAAATATGTAGTCCGTTGCGCCTGGCGCATCATCCGCCGGCGCACTGTCTGAGACGAACAAATTCGGAGACTGGGCCTTCTTGTCTGCGGCGCTGAAGCAGTAGTTCGAGTTCGATGGAGAACACCACTTACCTTCGAGTGATGCTGGAAGACCTGGGATGGACGGCGGCGCCGGATAGGACAGGACAATGGTGTAGCCGTTGAAATTAAGGGCCGTGTCCGCTGCCGCGGCCAGGCCATTGGCAGCGATCTGTATGCCGGACCAGACCCAAGTGAAGACCTGGGCGAATGATACCGCCAGGACATCGAGCAGTTTGCCTTTGGCAAGGTTCTCAAAGACTTTGCCCATACAGGACATCACAGTGCCGATGGCGCCGTTCATATAGTTTGCGGCGGCTTTCGCATCTTTCACGTCAGCGGTGGCCATTCCCTGGAAGCCGGCTATACAGTCCGCGGCATCAGCTGCCGTGCCGACGGCTTCGGCGGATACTTTGCCAAGCACCTTGGTGTAGACCATGGTGGTCGTTTGGATACCGAACCACAAAGCCGTGGCCAGGTAAGCCGGCGGTGATGGCTCCAGCCGGACGCCCTCCGATCCGGCCGTGGTGACCTTGTATTCCACCGTTTCGCCGGGACCGATGATGTCGATGACGTTGCCGCGCTTCGAAGGCGCGGTGATGTACTTGGCGAGCCTCGGAACCATCTGCCCGAAATCCAGGCTGCGGGTCCCCATCGTCAGACCAGGGGTATGTTCAGCGGCCACGGCATACCCTCGAGAGTTGTTCACCTTCAAGACGGTGGACCCGTCCGAAGATTTGCCCAGGCACCATTGCACCCGACCGCCGCTGTCGCTGGTGACCGAAACGTTTCCGGCCCTAGCCTCGGACTCGCGGTCGCACTTTGGCTGCTCCCCGGTCCCGGCGTCCTTATAGATCCGGTCTAGTTGACCGCGTGCCCAGCTCGTCACCCAGTCCCAGCTGTCGGTGAACCAGTTCGAGAAGTGGGTGGTGTGTACGATCAGGTCACGTCCAGAGATTTCGCTGTTCAGGACATACTGCGGCGCGTCGGTCGGGTTCTCTGTAAAGCCCACCAGCGGTGCAGGAGTTCCATTGTCTGGGACAGCATTTTTGAAGACGAGGGTAGCCTGCCCGGTCAGCTGGGCACCGCTCAGCTTGATGGACCACCCGTGGCGGTTCTCCGGGAGATCGACAGCTGCGACCTGAAGACTTCCTTCTCCCTTGAGCGACGACCCGGGAATAGTCACATCCGGTGCGCCGTCTTTGCCCGGGAGCGTCACGTCTTTGCCCTGGGTGACGGCGACAGGGGAACCTGGCTGTGACGGCGCCGCAACCACCCAAGGTGGAGACCAAACCCCGGTAAGGACCAATGCGACGGCTGCAGCGCATAACAGGGCGACGACGGAAAGAGCTACCCCCAACGGCTTTTTCATACTCCGAGTTTGGATGACGTGTTCGGGTTTCGACTCAATTGATCAATATGTTTCTTTCCCACGTCGCGTCCGGCTTGAGCAAGCATCCTACGCCGATGGAGTAGACCTCGAATTCACAAGTCCTACATGGGCCTGCTGGCACCCCGGTGAGCTTAGGGCCCGGTCAGTACTTCGTCTCGAAGATTGTAGAAGGGCGCATCGGGGATGACTTCCTCCTCGGGGCTCCCAGGGGCGAAGTGGAGGCTGTGCAGTTGCTCGACCATCGCGAACAGCGCCGCGGATCGCTCCAGGTCAGCGAGACGCTGAGAGTCGATCCTGGCCACACGGTCACGAAGTTCAGCTGCCATTCTTCCGCCGACCCCGGTACTAACGCTTGCGATCTCTTCCCGGAGCCCGTCGACGTTTAGGATCAGCTCACCGACCCCGTACCCGGTGTACCAGCCGACCTGGGAGATCCGGGCTATCGGGAACTCGACGAAGGCCTTTGTGAACCATCCCTCCATCAGGAACATCAGGCGCCGACCGGTCAGCGCGACGAGCCCGAGCTTCTTGCCGTAGCGGACACCGGCGACGATCTGGACTTTTTCGTCCGGCTCCAGCCGGGCTTCCAGGGCACGGAGTTCACGCCCGCACCCACGGGTGGCGCCGCCGCTGCGGCGGACGGCGGAAGCGATGTCGGTGCGCAACGCGGGACGGGCCATGATTGCCTCTCGGGGAACGGGTGAAGCCTCTGCTCGCATACATGCGCAGACGGTGCACTGCTGTTCAGGCCGCTTTCCGGTCAGGCCATGGCCAGCGTGAGACCTTCCAGTGAGCGGTAGGCCCGTTCGCGGATCTCAGGCCATTCCTCTACCAGAAGGGACAGAATGGTGATGTCCCGCCAGGTGCCGTCCACACGCTGGGAGGACCGGCGCCGGGTCCCCTCGACAGTGAACCCGAACCGGGTCAGGGAGGACAGGGACCGGTGGTTGCGCGGGTCCACATCGCATTCGATCCGGCCCGCTCCGCGGGCGACGAGCCAGTCCAGGAGGGCCAACTTCACTTCCTGGTTGGCCTTCATACCCCAGAAGGCAGGGCTGATTACGGTCCGGCCGATCTTTACGCGCTCGGTCCTGGCGTGCGATTCGGTGATTCCGGTCGTGCCGATGAAGAGCGGGCCGTCGGGCAGGCCGGTGTAGTAGATGGCGAATACGCGCAGTCCCTCGTACCGGTGGTGGATGTACGCCACGATCTCGTCGTGGGTTCCCGGACGGTGGTCACCGTCACCGAAGCCCTGGGCCCAGATGTCGTCGTTGGCCAGGATGTGCGCCAGGGGTTCCACATCGACAGTGCTGAACGAGGCCATGACGAACCGGCCTGTGGCCGTCGTGAGGGTCGGGAGGGTGTGGGGGAGTCGCAGTGCCATCGCGGATCCTCTCAATGTTCAATAGGCTCTCTGGGCCAAGGTGTTCAGTTGTTGCCCGTTAGTGTGCGGCGCGAAAAACACAATCCTCTGTTGCCAAGACCAACAAGAAGTGAACGTGCTGTCTCGCTTCGGTCACGGGTTGAATCCGACCACAAGGAAGCAGCGCCACGCTCATGCTTCCTTGTATAAAAAGGTCGGGTCTGAGGAGTGTAGGCCTAGAATCTTCGGAGGCATCAGTTACGTGCCGAACAACTGCGGCCCCCGGCAGAATCACCGGCACGCCGTTGGAGAGACTTCACGTGAGGGGGCCGATGAGCGACGCCAAAGGGACCGGCCAGGCGCCAAGTAGCACGACGGCCGCGGACCAGGTACGCCACGAGAACAACGGCACCGACCGGGACTGGTCATGGCCCTGTTGGGATCCTGAAGGCGGATACAACCCGTACGGCTGGGGAGAAGCCGACCAAGCACTGTTCGCGACAGTGTGGGGCTCGGACGGTGACGCGCTCGTGGACGAACTCATCGAAACATACGGCGCCATGTGGGTGTGGATGATCCCTTCGACACTGCTCACCCGTCTGCCTGAGATCGCTGACGGCATCTACGACCTCGCCAAGCGGCGCCTGATCAACCAGCACCACACCTACAGCCAAATGCCGGACGCCGTCTATGAAAACGCCTCGATGTACGGCTCATTCCATGCGACTCGCAAGCGCCGGACATGGGCTGACGCGAAACCGCAGAACTGTGTCCTGTGCGGGGAAGCCTTCACGGCTGGCCAGCTAAATCCGTGGATCATCCGTCAGTTCGGCCCCGCCAGATGGTGTAAGGAATGCTGTATCGAGGCCCGCAGCGGCAGCTACCTTCCAGCTACTCCGGACACTGTCCGTTCGGCTGTCGCCGCGCTTGCCGCCTTTTTGGGCGCTGTCCCGGCTCAGAACGTGGCCTCGAGCCCGATACCGGTCGATCTGGAATCCGAACGGCGGGACGGGATCGTTGCCGCCCTGGTGCGGTGCCCGCCGCCACAGGTCGCACGTGAAGTCCTCGGCGCGGCGAGCTGGCTGGAAGTCTTGCATGAAGCGGGCGTCATCACCGGAGCATGGCGCCCCTCGATGGGCACCTACTGCCTCGCTGAGGACCGTCACCCGTGCCGATCCTTGGCGGAGCAGACAATAGACAACTGGTTGACCCGACACGGCATACCCCACGACATCGAACCGCCTTGGCCACGTCACCCCGAGCTGAACCCGAGCGGCCGCCGACGCGCCGACTGGCTCCTCGCCGACGGGACCTACCTGGAGTACGCAGGGCTCAACGACGACAAATATCTCACGAAGATCCGGGAAAAGAGACAGCTGGCAGCCGCAACCGGCATCCACCTTGTCGTGATCAGCCCCGGCGATATGGTGAACCTCACCGCCATCCTCGGAGAATTCATTCCCGACGTCGAGCCTGCGAACTCAGGTGTCCTGTAAATCCTCTTCGGGGCCGGCCGGGATGGCCAGTTGTTCGCAGGGTATCCGACAGCCGGCCCGTGGCGTACGTGGAGAACCCGCCCACACATGGTTTCCGGCACGCATCCCTCATCGTCCCGGTCGACCGCAGCTTTCTGAGGGCCGCCGAGAAATAGGTAAGCCGCCATACTGCGACACTAGACAGCTCGGGACAAACTGGCCGGTTTCACCTGATTCGTGCGATATGTTCAGCCGAAGGTCTTCGGCAAACAACGATGGGGTACAAGTGGGAATCATTCGACGGGCTGGATGGGGTATTCGCAAATCGATCCGCAGAGACATCCAGGCCGGGCGGCGCCGCAGGGCAAGGTGGGCCGCAGAGTCCAAGCGTCAGTCCGCAAAGAGCAAAGCCTGGGCCCGCGCCCGCACTGCCAGGAAGTTCAACGGGCCCAGTTGCGACATCGCCCATCGAAGCATGGGAGCTTCCCTCCGGTGCCCACAATGTCAGCTAGGCCGTGCGACCCGGGCAAGGAATGAAGCAGCGCGGGTCGCGGAGGCACAAGCCGCGGAGCAGCGCCGTCGTGCATTGAAGGCCGCCAAGGTGGCACGTCACGCCCATGCAAAACAGATGGTGCCCGAAGCCCGCTGGCGAGAGATGCTGGCACCTGATGGAACCGCGCCAGCGCTCAGGAACCAGCGGCAATATGTCCGCAACATAGTGCTCTACGCCATGGGCACCAAGCCAAGCCTCAAGCACCTGACCATCGGCCAGGCGGATAAAATCCTTCGCGCCTACCAGGTTGACCCCGCAGGCCTGTGGGCGAACCGGAGAGGTGAGCCGGGCAAAAACCGACTGACATTGTTCACAACATGGTCCTTCGGCATCCTCGCCTTCCTGGTACTTTGCCTGATCCCAGTCCTCGGCTGGATCGGGGCAGCCGTGTGGATCGTGGTATTCGTCGTCAAAATGGTCAATCGGAGCAAGCGCCAGACCTACGAAGACATGCTCGCGTCAACGCCGCCGCCATTTCCAGCCCAGCAATACTTCCAGGAACCTGCGGCCGGTAGCCAAGCGCCAGCGGAGATGCTTGGCGATCCAGCGGCCGGCCACGATGGTTCAGAACCCGACCCATCGACCTGGCCGGTCGGACCGGGCGAGCGGTGAGGTCACCCTTCCGGGCGGCAGTCGATGATGAACTGCATCAAAGGGGTCGCGTCGGCGTCGGCATAGAGAACGATCAGTTCCTGGTTGAATTCGAGGCGTCGGCTGAACGGGATCGAGATCGCGTCATGCCCTGAGCTCATCAGGATTCCGTTCATCATCAGCCGTGACGTGCGCTTGTTGCCGTCGAAGTAGAACTGGTGGCGTGTGCCGAAGCAGAAGTAGGCGGCAGCTCGCTCCACTGGGTTTTCAATGGAGGAGAGATAGACGAGACCCCGGTCGTATTCTGCCCCGAGCTCCTCACCGCCATCTTCACACCCGGTCGCGTAGGAGGTGCCTGCCTCGCCAAGGTTGACTGTTCCCCCACCCCGGACGGAGCCTTCGCCTCGGAAGTGGCCTGCTTCGATCGCCTCGTGGGGCGCGACGACACCGTGCAGCCGGTCTGATACCTCTTTATCGGTCCGGAATGTTCCGTCCTTGACCATGTCGTGGAGCAAGCGGGTCGATGATGCCAGGGCCAGCACCTGCATCTCGTCATCCAGCCTGTGGCCGCCGACGGTGACCCCTTCCAGAAGGGTCCGGACTTCGGGAAGTGTGTAGGGATTGCCTTCAAGGGCGGCGGCGTCCCAGACATGGCCGGCGAGTTGTGATTCGAAACGGGCGAGGGCTCGCGGAACCTCCATCTCCGTCATCTGATCCCAGGGTACAGCGGAGGAATCCCATGCAAACCCCAGTTCCTGTGCTTGGTCTTTGGCGGCCGCACCGAGAAGATCCGGGGCCGGCTCATGCGTCCGGGGCCGCCCTGGGCGTTTCTTGTACTGGTTGGAGCCGACGCCCCAACGTGATGGCTCACTCATTGTCTCCCTGCCATTCCTTTGTCAGCTCATCTGCCATGCGAACCGTGGAAGGCATCCCGTAACAGTCAAGGATGATCTGGATCGGATCAGCCCACACGACGCCTTCGTCATTCCACGCGCCACTCTCACTGGTCCCGTCGAAAGGCAGCAAGAGCACCTCTACCGCCGCTGCGCCTGGACGGTTGATGATGGAAGCAACCCTGAGTGGCTCCTCTACATATAGGATCAGCGGGCCGGTCTGCTCGGGGGCGCCGATCCGGGCCGCCGCAGGACCGCCGCTGGCAGCCCAACCCTTGCGGGTAGCCGCGACGGCGGAGCAAATACGCAGGAAACCCCAGTCGCTTGCCACCGTAACGGCGCCCGGACGCAGCAGCGGCGGCGCGGCGGCGGCGGCTTCACGGACCAACGAACGCGGGCGGGGGCGGCCGTCGGGGCTCGCCCAGCGCATTAGAGCGGTCGCCATCTCCTTGACCGCCGTCATTTCCTCATCCGGACCAGGCTCTGCAATTGAATCGTCGAGGATGGCCCGTGCCGCACGCAACGCGGTGACATCGCAGAGTGGTTCGGAACGCGACGGGATCTGGAGTCCGGTTGCGGCCAAGATACGTGATGCCATTCCCAGTGTCGGATCGACATCGCCTTTTTCGATGCGTGTGATGGTCGATGCGGACACGCCTGCCCGTCGGGCTAGCTCCCTGCGGTTGAAGCGTGACTCGCGAATGGCTTCCTGGACGAGATTTTGCATATACGCAACAATAGTCAAGAAGTTGCATATATGCAACAAGATGGAGGTGTTTGCGTATATGCAACTGTGAGGGCCATTGCTCCAAGACCCGATCGCCCCCCCGAACCACTGTTAGTAAAGCTGGAAACCGGTTCGCTGTGCCCGTAGGCGGCGAAGCTGCCCCGGTTGGACGCCGCCGTGGTCTTGCCCCGTCCGGCGGCCGCAGTTACCTTGGCCATCCGCTGCTGCAGCTTGCGCTGGGCGTTCCACAACTCCTGTTGGATACGGCTCAGGTCGCTGCGCGTGACCCGGTTGCCTTTCGAGTCGGTGTACTCCTCGCAGTGGGACGGTTCAGTGGCGGCGCCGATCGGCCCGAACGCGACGTGGCAGGACGGGGCCACGCCTTCCTCCTGGGCGTATTCGTTGGTGCCCGTGATGACCCCGCCGGTGTTCCGGGTCCATTTCACCGTCTTGAGCCGGTCGAAGAAGACGGTGCCCGCCACCGAGGCGTGGGCCCGTTCCGTCGCACCGCGGTTCTCGTTGGTGCTCCACCGGACGGTGTTGGCGTCTTTGTCGAACGACACGGACCCTTCGCCGGCGGTGAAGCTGGTGGTGCGGTTCGTGGGGAACGGCAGGTCCGCTTTCAGCACCCGGGCCGGCTTGCTGCCGTATGGGAGGCCGAGCCGCCATTCGACGTCGTCAAGGAACTCTTCCGTGAACGGGGGCTTCGTCGCCTGGTTCCAGTAGGGCCGGTCCCGGTGGGCGTTGAGCTCATCGTGCTTGGCGTCCGTGTACTCGCTCAGCGCCGCCATGTAGGCGGCCGGGTCGGTCTGCTCCTTGCGGGTCAGACTCTTCCAGAACGCCTGGGTTTCCTCGAAGACCTTGGTCTGGTGTTCGTGGGTCGCTTTCTGCACGGCCTGGCGGACGGCGGCGAATTCTGCGGAAGGGAGGGCGATCTCCCCGTGCTGGGTATCCCAGTGGCCCATTTAGATTCCTTTCATCGGGTTCACCCTAGGTGTGTGCGGCCGGGACTTCAGCCGCACACAGACAGACATGACCAACCTTGAGAATCGAAATCGTGTCCAGGCCGGCGTCCCCACGGGCGGTCAGTTCGCCCCCGAACGCCATGCAGAAGCAGGCGTCACCCTGACCGCCCCGTCCCCGCTCGATGCTCTGTCCGTCGCCGCCGCCGCCGACCTGGCCCGCAGCCGCTACTCCGAGGAGCTCGGGCGCTGGAAGCGCCGGATGGACAAAGGCTCCCGGGAATGCCCCCTTGGCCGCCGCTGCCCCCGATCCTCGTTGAAACCGCCCGCCAGACGGAAAGCTTCGAGACCCTGCCGCGGGACGAGCAGGAAGCCGTGCTAGAGAAGCTGGAGATCCCCGGCGCCAAACACCTGCTCGAACCCGGACAGCGTCGTGGCAACGACCGCGTCCAGGTCGCCGAGGACCTGAACGATCCCGAGGACATCGGGCTTGCCCTGTCCGCCCAGAAGGTCATCGCAGAGTCCGGCATCGAGGGAACCATCACCCTGACGGAAGCCGGGAAGTACCCGGAGTTCACCATCGAGGACGGCCCGCTGGTCCATAAGATCAGGGTCGGCGCCCGCTCCCTTTCGATCTCCTCGGAGGCCGCAAGAGAAGATTGGGACTACGAGCGGAGCACCTGGCTGGCCCGGGCTGACCTGATCTCGTCCGGCGGGTCCGTCTTTGAAGCGCGTCGCCCCGCCGAGGTCGGACACGTCTACCAGGAGCAGCGCGACTCCGCCGTCATGATGGACGTCGTCGCCGCCTCATCATTCCGGGATTCCTGCGACATGTTCGGCGAGCTGCACCGCAGGGACCGGACCGCCGACCTCACCGTGGACGGCACCGAGTACCAGCTGGATGTCTCCGGGGCCGAACCGGCGCTGAAGACCAGTCGCGGCGACGCCCTGCACCCCTCCATGGTGGCCGGTTTCCTGAACCACCTGGCTACCCAGACCGGGCACCCGGACGGTGACGCCCTCGCCTCCGACCTGCGTGAAGTGTTCCGGGAGACCGACCGCCGGCTCATCCGCTAGCGGGGTTCCCGGCCGCCTCCGCGGGCGGCCGGGGCCTACTGGGTGTCTTCGGGCCAATAATGTCGTCGACGCATGTGCACAATAAAGGTCCGCACACGCACTGGAGGCGTTCATGTTCTTTCTCCCCGCCGAAGACCCCTACGGTGAGGACGACCTGGTCATCTCCGCGACCGACATCGTCACCGGCTACACCTGCGAGTACGCTGTCATGCGCCGGTTGGATGCCCTCACGGGTCGGATCGAGGTGGAGCCGGTCAAGGATGCGATGCTCCGTGTCGTGACCGATCTGGGCACCCGGCACGAAACCGAGGTGCTGGAGTCTTTGCGCCCGCGCGGCGTCTACGAAGTCCAGGCCTCCGGCCGCTTGTCCCGCACAGCGCTTCTGGCCCGTCACGAGGACACTCTGGCGGCTCTCGCCGGAGACCACGGGGTCATCTACCAGGCATCATTCTTTGACGGATCCTTTCACGGCGCTGCCGACTTCCTCGTCCGGGAACAGGACGGGTCCTGGGCGGTGCACGACACCAAGCTGGCCCGCTCCGCGAAAGCACCGGCCCTGATGCAGCTGGCCGCGTACGCGGACCAGCTCGAGACCGCCGGCGTGAAAGTCCACCCGGAGGCGGTCCTGATCCTTGGCTCCGGCCAACGCAGCAGCCACGCTCTGTCCGATCTGCTGCCCGGCTACCGGCATGCCCGAATGCACCTGTCCGCACTCCTGCACGACCACCTCGACGACGAGGACCCGGCCGGTTGGGGCGACACCCGCTGGACAGCGTGCCTGACCTGCGCCGAGTGCAAGGCAGCGATCGCGGCCAACGATGACCTCATGCTCATCGGCGGCATGAACCGCACCCGGCGT
The DNA here is from genome assembly GCF_002009585.1 of Arthrobacter sp. SRS-W-1-2016. Lineage (NCBI taxonomy): Bacteria > Bacillati > Actinomycetota > Actinomycetes > Micrococcales > Micrococcaceae > Arthrobacter > Arthrobacter sp. SRS-W-1-2016. The sequence continues at coordinate 33,474 of NZ_MTPV01000001.1, forward strand.
GCCCGGCTGATCGCCGCCGGCACCGACACCATGCACGGGTTCGCCTCCACCGATTTCCTGGGCGGGGACAGAATCCAGGACACCTTGTACGAGCAGGCGAGGCTGCAATGCGGGATGGGCAACGAGGCCGGAACCATCAACGGTGTGTCCTTCAGGTTCATCGTCCCGCACACGCTCTCCCGGATCCCGCAGGCGGACCCCGGGGACATCTTCTTCGACTTCGAAGGTGACCCGCTCTACCAGGACCCCGCCACGAAGGAATGGGGCCTGGAGTACCTGTTCGGGCTCCTCGAACACGGGCCCCGGGGCGGGACCAGGTTCACGGCGTTCACCGCCCACGACTATGCCGCCGAGAAGCAGGCCCTCATCGACTTCATCACACATGTGAAGCAGCAGGTGAAGGAACACCCGGGCCTGCACATCTACCATTACGCAAGCTACGAGGTCACAGCGCTGCGCCGTCTCGCTGCCCGCCACGGGGTGATGTCCGCCGAAGTGGAATGGCTTGTCGAAGCCGGGATCCTGTTCGATCTGTACGAAATCGTCAAAACATCCCTGATGATTTCGGACCGGTCACTATCGATCAAAAAGCTGGAACCGCTCTACATGGACGGGCACCGGACCGGGACCGCGACGGCGCTCGATTCGATCACCCAGTACGCCGACTACCGGGCTGCCGACGAGAACGGCGACACCGGCACCGCGGAGAGCATCTTCGGTGACATCCTCGCGTACAACGAATACGACTGCCTCTCCACAATGAAGCTCCGTGACTGGCTGCAGGGGCTGCCGATCGGTCAGTGACTCTGAGATTCCACTCTAGTTGACCCATGTTCCGTTCTAGTTGACTCTATTCCGACCTACTTGACCTTGTTGTTCCAACCAAGTTGATAGCAGAAGAGCGGTGGGGCACCAGTGCTGTTTTCGTCGACTCAGCTGGCGTTAGGAAGTGACTCGGCCAGCTGGCGGCGGCAGCAACAGCAGAGGGCCGTCTCCACGGCGACGGGTTCGTCGTTGGACGCGGACTTTGTTTATCTCTGTACCGTTCATGTTGAGTGGATTCCGGTCTACTTGCCACATTCCATCCACGTTGACTCAGACTTATGGCGGAGGGCGGCACGGCCCTGTTCGTTCTCGTTGAGAGATTTCCGAATCCGAAGTTGCGATAAATGGTCAATCAGCTTTCGACTGAAAAGTGGTGATTGCTCCCGAAGTCTCACCGACGACAATTGTTGTCGTTGTTCGGTCCTGGCCGATTTGTAAGCAGGACATACTCGACGTTGTCGCGACCGTCTGCAGCTGCATTCCGGTGGTGAGGTCCCAGAGCCGAGCAGTATCGTCTCTGCCGGCGGTGACGGCGCGGGTGCCGTCCGGGGTGATGGCCACGGTGCGGACGGCGCCAGTGTGCCCTTTGAGAGTGTGGAGTTCTTTCCCGGTGGCCAGGTCCCAGAGCCGGGCTGTCGCGTCGTTGCCGGTAGTGGCGGCGCGGGTGCCGTCCGGGGTGATGGCCACGCTGCGGACGGTGCCAGTGTGGCCTTTGAGAGTGTGGAGTTCCTCGCCTTTGGCCAGGTCCCAGAGCCGGGCTGTCCCGTCGTTGCCCGCGGTCACGGCCCGGGTGCCGTCCGGGGTGATGGCCACTCTGCGGACGGCGCCAGTGTGGCCTTTGAGAGTGTGGAGTTCCTCGCCTGTGGCCAGGTCCCAGAGCCGCGCGGTCCCATCGTTGCCCGCGGTCACGGCCCGGGTGCCATCGGCAGTGATGGCCACGTCATTCACCGCGCCAGTGTGGCCTTTGAGAGTGTGGAGTTCCTCGCCTTTGGCCAGGTCCCAGAGCCGCGCGGTCCCGTCGTTGCCCGCGGTCACGGCCCGGGTGCCGTCGGCAGTGATGGCCACGGCATTCACAACGTCCTTGTGGCCTTTGAGCGTGTGGAGTTCCACGCCGCTGGCCATGTCCCACATCCTGGCAGTTCGGTCGTTTCCTGCGGTGATGGCGCGGGTGCCGTCGGGGGTGATGGCCACGGCATCCACCCATCCGGCGTGGCCCTTGAGAGTGTGGAGTTCCACGCCGGTGGCCAGGTCCCAGATCCTGGCTGTCTCGTCGCTGCTGGCGGTGACGGCGCGGGTCCCGTCGGCGGTAATGGCCACGGCATTCACAGTGCCCTTGTGGCCCTTGAATGTGTGGAGTTCCGTGGCGGTGGCTAGGTCCCAGATCCTGGCCGTGTGGTCGCTGCTGGCGGTGACGGCGCGGGTCCCGTCGGCGGTAATGGCCACGGCATTCACAGCGCCGTTGTGGCCCTTGAATTTGTGGAGTTCCGTAGCGGTGGTTAGCTCCCAGATCCTGGCCGTGTGGTCGCTGCTCGCGGTGACGGCGCGGGTCCCGTCGGGGGTGATGGCCACGGCATTCACCCAGTTCCAGCCGGTCTTGGCCCCTAGGGTGTGGAGTTCCGTGCCGGTGGTTAGGTCCCAGATCCTGGCCGTGCGGTCGTTGCCTGCGGTGACGGCTCGGGAGCCGTCACCGGTGATCGCCACCACGTCAACCAAGCCGGAGTGGCCCTCCAGTGTGCGTACGAGCGCTTGACTGATCTTGTTCGTGGACCAGACCGGAATGAGCTGGCCGGAGGGCAGGGAAAGCAGGTAATGATGGGCGCTTTCAGCGAGGCGCTCCCATCCGCTGGCGAGAGCCTGAAGCCCGAGCTGACGAGCTGCATATCCGGGGGTGGCGAGCAGCGAGACGTCTCGGAGGCGGTGCGATTCACGCTCGAGCGGCCGAAGGCATCGTTGGAGATCGTACTGGAGGTCGCGTGGCAAATCATTGGAAAGTACCTTCTTCAAGGTGCCAATTACTCGATCAATGCCTAAAGACCTTACTGCAGCTTCAAGATACGCGGCGTCGCTGTATAGGTGTGGTAAATCCGATGGCTCGAGCTCAGCCAAATGGGAGGGGTAGTGGGCGAGTGCGTAGAGGCTGTTCTGGTCTTTCCAATGGCGACAAAGCCCAAGCAAGTCCCTTCGGGCGTTGCTCACGTCGCCCTTGGGGATGTGTTTGGGAGTGAGGAGATGGTGTCTGAGTCTGGGGTGGGAGAATGCGTAGCCCATGGTGTCGGAGCCGCTGACCATGCGCCGGATTTTGGGCAATACTTCATCGTCGAAGGTGTCGCCGACCCACCCTCGGAACAGTTCGGGAAGGATCGCTTCCAAGTCAGTACGAGTTAAAGGGCCTTCGGCAGCAGCGAGGACGGCGAGCAGTTTCTGGACAGGGACGTCACCTGCGACACGTTTCAGCTCTTGCCACCATCGTTCCAAATAGCCGGTAAACCCGGCCGGTTGTTCCTTCAGGTCCCGAAGCGTAGCGGTGGCGTCGTTGGAGTCTTCGGCGAGGAACCGGATGTAGAGGGGGTCGGCGCCGTGAACGGCTGACCCGTCCGTGTGCAACCGACTGAGTGAGGTGTACGTCGCCTTGCTCATGATTGCTTCGAGAGCCCCTGATTGATGGATCAGGTCAGCGGCGTGCCCTCCGGTGGCGGTGAACACGGCTGTGACAGAGTCTTGGTCGAATCCATCCAGAGGAAGGACCGTTAGATATTTGGCTAGCAAGCGGTATATCTCGCGCCAGTCCTGCCCGGTGTCCCGAATGGAGACGATCACATGTACATGAGGCAAATAGATCGAGAGGTAATCGGCCGGAGACCAGCCACTGACTTCGTCCAAGCCGTCGATCAGGAGCGGGCGGATGCCTGTTCCGTCGCCGGTGGGCGCTTCGGTGAGGAACTGGCGGAAGGCTGAACGCAGGGATGGAAGATCTAGACCCTGTCTGCTGCCCCCCGGTGGGTCGAGCTGTTGGAGCATGTTGCGGAGGAAGAAGGATTCATCGAGCCAAGTGCCGTTGTCGTATCGGCCGCTGAGAAAATGGTAGGCGAACCTATCGGGTGTTGAACGGACGAGCTGAGCTAATAGTGCGGTCTTTCCCAGACCAGGTGGAGCAGTAACCGAAAGTATGCCCGGTGGACCGGCCAGAAACTTTTCAATGATAGCTAAAGCATCATTTCGGCCAGCGAAGACAGCGAAATCTCGGTCGTTAAGGAGGAGCCCGAAACTCACCCGCAAGGAGGGATCTCTGCTATGCAGACCGCCTATATAAACATTGCCGTGAACGTGTCCGAACTGCGCGAGCTTGTCGACACGGCCAAACAAACCACCGAGTCCGTCCGAGTCAGAAGCTGACATCACCATGAACGGTCCCAAACTGGACGAGCTTTTCGACGTTGCCAATATTGTTGACGAACGCCAGGTCCGCGTGGGTATTCACGATCTGGGTGAGCAAACCCGAGAGTTCCGAGGCGAACCCGGGGTCATCTGCAAGTTGGGTCTTCAGATGGTCCTGCACTGATGCAACTGCGTCAGAATCGGAAGGAGTCTTCGTGAAGGTCTCAAGGCTTTTTTCGGCCTCCTCCTTGCCATGAAACTTCTTCTTCACCAACTCCAGGAGCTGTCCGGCGGCCTTCACCGCCGTGCCGGCGGCAGCATCGGAGGCCTTCTCCATGAAGGTATTCGACGCTTTTCCTGCAAAGTCACGTAAGTACGGCCCGAGAGTATTAATAGCAGTACTAGCTAGGAACCCCACACTAACCGGATCCATGATTACTCCCCGTTCAAGAGACACGGCGATTGCCCGATCACCATAGCTCTGTCTCGGTGCTTTGCCAATAGCCAAAATGCCACGGTCGGCAGTGTTAGCGCGCTCATGGAAAAGGTCAACAAGTTTGGAACAACCCCCGTCGCCTTGGTGGGTGATCTATGGGAACTACGGGGCTCAACTGCGTGGAACGGGCCAAATAGATTGGAATCTCACAGTGACAGTAACGTCCAGGACCTGTTCCTTCTTGTACAGGCCCCGCTCCTCCGGGAGATACCCGAGGCGGATGCCGTCGCGCGGCTCGAAGGTCTTCCCTCCGATGTGCAGGGTCCCGGCGGTGGGCTGGTAGATGCCCAGAAGCGCGCGCAACGTGGTTGTTTTGCCCGAGCCGTTGCTGCCCAGGAACCCGAACGTCTCCCCGGCCCTCACGTCGAAGGACAGGTCTTTGATGACCTTCGTGTCCCCGAAGTCCATCCTGAAATCTTTGATGTGCACCAACGGCTCAACAGCCGCACCCCCAGCAGTCATACAGTCACCCTACAAAGATTTTTGGGATTTCGCGTCACGATTCGGCGGGAACCCACACTGTAACCGTAGGGTGGGATCTTGCCACTGGCAGCACGACTCGTCCTACGTCAGGCCGCTTCCCTACGAGGTATCGGTTTTGTCTGCCGGTAGGGTCGGGGCCATGGTCTCCCAACGCGCAATCTTCGTCGATGCAGGTTTCCTTCTGGCCGTGGGAGGCACGCAGGCGGCGGGAACGTCCCTCCGATCGGCTTTTCGCGTCGACTTCGAGAAGCTGATTGAAGGCATCATGAAGTGCACGGAGGAGCACTCCGGGCTGGAGGTGCTGCGTACCTATTGGTATGACGCCTCCAAGGACGCGCTGTTCACCGATCAGCACAAGCAGATCGGACTCCTGCCCGGGGTGAAGGTCAGGGTCGGAAGGATCTCCTTCAACGGTGAACAGAAGGGCGTCGACCTGAAACTGGGCCTGGACCTGGTCGGGGTGGCGCGCAACCGGGCAGCCTCGGTTGCCTACCTTGTCTCTGGGGATGACGACCTGGCCGAAGCCGTCGAAGAAGCCCAGGACCTGGGCATGAAGGTTGTCCTCGTCGGCGTCGCGGACTCGGCGCACCGTCTCGGGGTGATGTCAGTCGCCGAGCACCTGGCGCTGCGGGTGGACAGCATCATTACCCTGACCGCGGAGCTGATCGACGAGTGCTTCACCAAGATCGTCCAGGAAGCCCCGCGGCCAGCCCCTTTGGTTCCTGCCCACACGGGACATCCGCTGCCGCGCCCCGTTCCGAAGCCAGCTGCATCGGTGGCAAAGCCGGGACCGCCAACGCGTCCGCTTCACTATGCTCCCCAACGCTCGCATCCGGAGGAGACGCACCTGGTCTACAGCTCAGGAGGCGCCGGCGCCTCATTTGTCACCGAAGACAGTCCCATGGACGTCGCCCAGGACGTCGGCGAAAGCGTCGCGGCCAGCTGGTACGGCTTGGTATCCCAAGGGTAGCTGAACGAACTGCTCGCCGACCGGCCCATCCTCCCCGTCGAGATCGACCGTGTACTCCTGAAAGATTGCGCCCAGCGAATCGGCGAATACAAAACCGACCTGCAAGGAGTCCGCAAAGCCTTGCGCCTGGCATTCTGGGAAAAGCTGGACACACTCATCTGAGGCTCGACCCCTCAGGCGTTCGGCGATTCGGCCTACGCGATAATCACCGGCCGGTGCCTGATCCGCGAGGCCTGGACCACCACCCCCGGGGACGTCCAGCACGACCCCCTGAGGTATCGGGGGAACCGCTAAGGCGCTACTGGCGAACCTCGATCTCGGGGTGGTACTCCATGACCCACTTGGCCATCCGATGCTGCCGTCCCGCGATGAACTCCAGCGTGGCCTCCCGGTACGTCACGTACTCCTCGGTTGTGGCCGGTGTCCCGGAACGCCCGAAGTTATCGAACGGCAGGTAGAACCGAACCTCGTCATGGTCGGGCGTCACGAGGTCTTGAAGGTGGAAGAAGTCCACGAACTCCGCGAACCCGTCGAAGAGGGCAAAGAAGTCCGCGTAGGCGTTGAGGGCGCTGGCCAGTGGGCTCTCTGGCTCTCTGGTGTAGTGACGCCGGATGCACTCAAGGGTGAGGTCCATGCGGTCACCGATCAGCCGACCTGAGGGACCGAACCCTCGTGCCGTGTTCATGGTGGGTCGGTCCTTCGACCTGACGGGCCAAATCATCGAACTGCCGATGGTGTACGGCGGGTCAAGGTAGCGGGACCGCTGCTCCTCGTTCAGCGACGCGATGGCGTCGACCAGAGCCTTCGGTTTCAACCAGGTGGTGTGGGAGCTGGTGATGGCGTCGCTGCCGTACCAATGCCTCGCCCCGGAGGTATCAGTGAAGATGAGGTAGCCGTCCCGTCGAGCCGCCGGCGCGGTCGGGGCGAAAAGGACGCCGGAGCGCCGTTTCTTGGTCCACAGCAGCTCATGGTCCGACCGTAGCCTCTGGCTGTCCCTGTCCCTGTCCGCGTCGGGGCTGGTCTTCGTAGGCTTGTCGGACTTGTAGTCGAATGAAGTATCGAAGACCGCCATGTTGGAAAGTGTATGCGCAGGTCAAGTCTTTGAGACCGTTTCATCGCTGTTTTTGGGTTACGTGCCCAAGAGTTCATGGCCGATAGCTTGATGTGTGCCGGTGCCAGGGCGGCCGCCGGGTCCGGTGTGGACGCGTTCTGCCATGTGGATTGAATCTTCTATTTTTGCCAATCTCAGTTCGGGATCGCATTGTCCCGCTGGTTTCGAGCGCTGATCATGGCGGGGTTGGCTGGAAATTTAAGCGTGCCGATACACGGGGCTGCTACCGGGAGGTCCTGCTAGTTGCGCGAGAATAAGTAGATAAGAACGCTCCCGGTGGCAGAGGCTCGATCGCACTTTTCGCGGATCGTGGAGCAGGTATCGTCCACGCACGAACGATTCGAAATCACCCGGACGGCGCCCGTGCCGCTGTCCTCCTGGGCGCCGACGATTACGACGCCATGATCGAAACGGTGGCTGTTTTGTCCGACGCGAAACTCGTCAAGGATATTGGCGGCGGGCTGAGAGAGCTAGCTGGCGGAGAAACTTTCACCGTCGATGAGCTCAAGGCGGACATGCGCACGACCAAGCACGGGGCATGACTGTGACAGGTTTGGATGGCCCCGGTAGGACGGTTATTTCTGGCCCCACTTCGTGACTCGCCGGGCACTTGTGACGGTTATATGTGGCCCCACCTTCAACCTTGGATTCATCACTGGATGGATACGACGGAAGGCTGGTCTGGATGGGCACTTCGACATTGGCCGGATCCAGTTCGGCGCGGACTCGACGGAACTGCAAACCATGGCGGAAGGCCCGGCCCGACCACGCAGTGTCAGCAGCAATTTCAACGACAATCGGTTCAACGAGTGTCAGATCGACCGGTGACGCGTCGCGGTTGAACCGATCAAGCGTGGTTCCTTTGACCGTTCGCGGCCAAGGATGAGGACCGCGGGCTGGTCGGAGCCAGCGCGCCCAGACCCGGCTGTCCGCCTGGCTCAGGGGTGAGCGGCCAACAATCCGCAGTTTGCCACGGATCGGCAGGCTGGCCACGATTTCCGTTGGGCGGTCGACGGGGCCGATGACAGCCCCACACACCACGTCAAGCTCTGAAACATGTTTGGCCCTCAGATCCTCTTTCCGCCGATATAGGACTGGACGCTGCTCTTCGCCTTCCCACTCAATTCGAGCGTGTTGAAGCCTCACAGACAGGCCCATCCCGAACGGCGAAACGCAGCTGGCAATTGTCCGCGGAACACAGACAAGGTTCCGGAGATGATCGATCAGCCCGCTTGTTTGATGCGGAGACGACCGCAAACGGCACTCAGCGATGCAGGCGGAAAGTCAAAACGGTCTCAGGAGCGCCGTCCAAGAAAGAAGACCACCACTGCCCGGGTCTTCATCTTTGCCAGCAGTGGGCACACGTTGTCATCATTCGCCGGTCTATTCCCAGAAGCCACCATGCTTGGGACACAGCCAACCACTGCTTTTACATGTTTTGCAGGTGAGCGTATCTCCAAGGGGGCTTTTACGTGTCTGGCCCCGACAGTCTGGGCATTCGTATAACTTCTCATGACACTTTGCACATTCCACGCTTTACCTCGGAGTAGATTTTGCACGCATGCAAGCAGTATGGCCTACGGCATCTCCCCTCGCTCATGACGTTCGATCAGCGCTTGGCGTTCCGAAGCAGCCTGTCGCCGTTCCTCGATAATTCCGAGTGTTATCCCGTATATATGCTGTTCGACCTGGCTGCGAGGCCAACGTTTTACACCATTGTCATGTTCGCCGGGGTGTATTGAATCCAGCTTGCACTTCGCCGCAAACATTCCAGGTTTACTTTCACAACGTGACATTACTTCTCCCTTTGTTGTTATTTGGGTTTGAGGTCGTGCGTCGTTCTTGAGGTTGGCTTCTTAGGCTAGTTGTGCAGGATGAATTTGGAAATCCCGAAGTCGTCCGCGATCTGCTCGAGGCATCGTGCTTCCGGACACCTGCGACCATGTCACGGCGCAACTCATCGGGAAAATCATGTTGAATCTCCTTTGCTGTAAGCAGTGACTCATCGAAGCCAAGAGTCAGGCAACCCGGGCGCAGCGCTGTTCTATCACCACGGCCCCAGCGGACGGTCGGTTGTCTCAGAGGGCATGCAACCTGCTGCCTGGTCCGATAATCCTCCGTGCACACCTGTGCGAGTACCTTCGATGTGTCAGGGGACAGCGGACCACCGTACGAGCGATCAGACGGCCGACTACAAGCTGTCGAATATCTTGTCGCAGTATTCGCTCACGCTGAACCAGAACTTTTGGAGGTCGAAATCTGCTTCGGCTTCGGCGCTGTACGTCGCGGTGCTGCTTCCATAGCTTGCTGCCATGCTTTGCTGCGTGAGTAGGAATAGTTGGCTTTGACTATCAGGAGTTTCAAAGTCGGGAAGAGGGAAATTGCCTGCAGCCTTTCGGATCTCTTTGGTGAATTTCTTCGCATTGCCAGTGCGATTTTCTTCCACGCGCTGAAGCCATTCATCCACTGCGTCTGTGATGGCCTCGTCCTCTTTTTCTCGTAGGGCCTTGTTGTTCTGCCATGCGAGCTCCTCCTCCGGAGAGCGCACGGAACTCTTGAATCCAGGGAGATCCATGGACGTCCTTTCGTCGTGGGCGGCGGTCACCACCGTCCTGCAGAAAATACGCCAACCTAACGGCATGGGAACAGAGTGGCGGCTACCTGTCTTTGCCATTTCCGCGTTGCGTCCTCTGTTGATGCCAAACGTACGAACGTCGGACGACCGGCTCGCCGGGCCGGGAACGCTCCATGTCTTCTCCGGATGGTCCCAGGCTCAGCTGTATCTGCCGATCACCCTCCAGTAGGCCACGATGCCCCGGCCGCGGAAAACGGCCGGGGCATCTACGGTCGGGCCCGGTTGTTTTCCGCGGCCGTGCACCGCTGTGTCCAATGAACCATCCTGACGCTTTTATGGCGTGACCGTCAGGGCGTACGTCGAATTGATGGTTTGGCCATTGAGCGTCCCGGTGAAATTCAGCGTGTGCGTGCCAGGAAGCACATCCTGGATCAGGGCGTAGTAGCCGGCATCAGCCCCGGGTTCGTAGACGCCGGCGAGGGTCGGGTCACCGAAGATATTGTCAGTGGGCAGAGCGACCTTGAAAATGGACGATTCTTCGTACTTCACGACACCGGGGCCGACGGCCGATCCATCAAAGGTGACCGTCAGGTTGCTCGCACCGTTTTGGACACCAGCCTGCGCGACAACGCTCCGGACGAATGCCGGCGTCTCGTGAGCGGACTGAGGCTCGATGTCGAAGCTGTTGGCGAGTGGGAAGAACAGATCGATATGGGCAGGAACGGTGCAGCTGCGGGTAACGCTTCCGCCGGTGTTGAAGAGCCCGGCGAGGAACCAGGTGGGGCCGGACTGTTGATTTGCGCACTGGGAGCCGGTGGTGTCCAGGAGCGGGTTCGAGGACGCGGGCTGACTCAGCGCCCAGACCCACCACTTCGCAGCCAGGGGGCTGTACGAATTGGCCACGGCCGGGCCAGCCGCTCCCGCCGAGGTGCCAACCGACGAGGCTGAGGCCGCCAGTGGCGCTGCCAGCAACAGTATGGAGGCACTGATGAACGCGAAAATTGCCTTTTTCATGTCTGATCCTTCGTTCTGGCGGAGGACGGAGACGCCGAGCCAAACGTGCCCTGGCCCCTGCGCTCCGGGCTCCGATGCTATGAGAGGGCTGCGCACACGTCGACTGACTGGCCTGAGGTGAAGTCGACCGAGAGGGTGTTGGCGAGGCTGGAATCGACGGTGACAACCAAGCGTCCGGTGTACTCGATTACCCGGGGCCCTGTGGCATCCGTGTTGAAGTAGACGTAGCCGTTGTGGCCTGACAAGTAAACGGTGTAGGTTCCGTCCGCGTTCTGCACGAAGCGGTCGACGGAGCCGGCTGTGTTCACCGTGTAGGACTCGCCGTTTGTTGGGTTGGTGTAAGTGAGCAGGACCCCTTTTCCAACATTGAAGAAGTCGCCGTTCTTGAAGGTGATCTCGGTTAGCATCCCGTTTGTGCCGGTGATGTCGAGGGGGAAAGGACAGGCGACACCGGCGGGGAATGAGGCGCTGAATGCCTGAATCTGGGGCGGTTTGCTGGCGGCCGCGGAGGCCGGTTGTGCAACGAGGAGGATCGCCGCGATCGCGGCGAGAGGCGAAAGCCGTCGAACGGACTTACCAAACATGATGTTCTCCTTGCATGGGGTGATGAAGGCAGTGCTGCGACATCGTGCAGTGCACATTTGAGGTTCGGGACTTACCCTGACGGCCGCATCCGCGCGGCTGGCGTAGACCCTTGGATGCTAGTAGTGCCCCAAGAGGGCTACATGAGTGGTGGTCTCTGGTCTTCTGCGCAGATGACGTCGTCTTGCACTTGACCAAATACTTGACCAATAGGATGCGCGGCGGGCAAAGAAGCGCGATTGCTTGGGATACCGGAGGGCCTCCCGCGCCCTCGTTCCTGATCCAGGCGGCCACGGACATCTCCGACCCGGCCGACGTGGCGTTCCCCGGCTTCGATTCGCTCCTGATCGGCTAGGACGAACTCCAGGCCGTCATCTCGGACGACCGCTACAAGCAGTGGCAGACGGCCCTCCGGTCCGTCCAATGGCATCTACGTCATCGCCGACACCCTGACGGGCAAACTGTATGTCGGCAAAGCCGACGGCGCCGAACGCTTTCTGGGCCGCTGGAGCGAGTACGCCAGGAACGGCCACGGCGGCAACGTCGCGCTCCGGGAGCTGGCGGCCGCCGACGCCCGGCACCGGCGGCACTTCCAGTTCAGCATCCTGCAGGTCTTCTCGCCGAGCGCGCCGGCCGCACAGGTGGATGCTGCCGAGGCCCATTTCAAGCGGGCTCTCCTCTCGCGGCAGTTTGGCATGAACCTGAACTGACGGTTTCCAAGGAGCTCACCGGCCGGAACCTCAGTGGGTACGGATTCTTAGCTGGGATCCGTGCACGGTAGAGCGTTGATCCTGGCGTTTCGTGCGCTGATGAAACTGTTGCTCTTGGCCAGGTACTTCAGGTATTCGGCCTCGTCCTGTGGAACGGCCGGGGTTTTGAAGTCATCGAAGTCGTGGAAGAAGTCGATGGTCGCGTCATCCTTCAGGAGGTCCTGCAGCAGGAAAAAGTCGACGTACCCGTTGAAGTCGCGGAACAGGTCGAAGAATTTGTCGTACCTGAGCAGGACGTCTTCGAGGGGACTCGGCTGCTGGCGTCCGTCGTAGTAGCGGCGGATGCATTCCAGGGTCAGGTCGAAACGGTCAGCGATCTTGCTGTTGAATCCGCGGGCCCCGTTGATGGTCATCTTCCCGTCGACTTTGTTACCCGGGAACACGATGGAGCTTCCAACCGTATAGCCCGGCCACGCTGGCAGGTCCTCCGGCGGGATGTCCCTGATGATCCGCCCGGCCCGCTTCTGCAGCCTAGTAGTGATGGCGTCGCTGGCCATGAAAAAGACGCCATTCGAGGACCTGTGCACGAGGTACGCATTGGGTTCAGGTTCCAGATCGAAACACCCGTTTCCGCAGGGTAGATTCTTGCTCCATAGCTTCTGGTGGTAGTCCTTCAGAGTCTGACTGTGCTCATCAGGGTCTCTCCCTTGTGCGTCGGAGTTGAAGTCAAAGGACGTGTCAATACATTCCGTCTTTACAGGTTCCATCAGGGTCCCCCTTGATCGTCTGGCTCCGCGGTCACGACATGGCAGGAGCGTCTGAAGACGACCAGCGTAGCTGGTCGCCGGAGAATCCCGTTCCTGCATCGCTTTGATTATCTATGTGGCGCGCAGGGAACGCCGGTAGTTACGGACTGCGACACTGCCTGCGCGCCGCGGGCGGACGGTTTGCTCTGGAGTCTCGCGGACTCTCGATAAAGGGGAACGTCACCCTGGGCCCGTTTTCCCTGTCGTTCTCAGATGTCGACTGCACAGGCGCGCGCGGAATTCCGGGGTAGTGCAGACGAGTATGGACATTGAAATCGAAACACCAATGCGTCCAGTAACCGACCCGCGGGAGCACAAGCTGCTCCTAGTCATCATGGGTTCCCCTCCTCCGGTCCGTGTTCAGTCAGCCGGACGGGTACAGCTGGTCGATGGCATGAGTAAACGAACCGCCAAGAATGCCGGCAACCTGCCGGGCCATCCATCGTGACGCATATAGTGTCATTCCATGGAATCCGCATCGCCGGTCTCAGTGATCGGCCGTTTGGTCGATGAACTGTCTTGTGCGGGCTCGAGCATCCGTCGTCTCAGGAACGGCGGACGCGGGGACGAGAACGTCCTTACCGCCGACACCATCCTGCCCAAGACGGTGAGGCCTTGGGGGCCCACGGTAAGCTGGCCTTGGTCTACGCATCAGTGGCGATACGGGCTGTTGCGGTGATCATCTCGCGGCCTAACACCGGTGCGGCCCCAGCCTTCCTCAGGTGGGACCTCAAAACTGCCATGCGTTACCCGGGATCAGGGGGCTTCTTATAGAAGGTCGCAGCGTCCTCGTACGCGAGGGCAAGATAGAAATCGCCGGCACGACGACCCGCCGTCACCGGATCTGGTCGTTATACCGGACCGGATAGCCGAGCTCTTCGGCGGCGCCAAGGACACCCTCCGGCCATTCGGCCAGAAATGTCCACGGCATGTTCTCCTTGGCGAGAAAATTTACCCGTCCCCAAGAATAGAACGGATGCGGACGGCCTGGATAAACCTCGCGGACGTCGGAACGCTCGAGCCTCCAAGGTCCGAAGTGGCGCGCCCACCAACGGGATCTGGGCCGGAACTCAAGCTGCGAGGCGCTCATGGTGAGTACGACGTACGGTCCTTGGATCCTGAACCGACCGGGGATTTCAAACCCGCCCCTGAACTCATATGTCATTCGGTCGACTTTCTAACCCGATGCTGGACGGGGTAGCCAAGCTTTTCCGCAGCATCGAGGACTTCCTCGGGCCATTGAGCCAGAAACGACCAAGGCATATTGTCCTGTCCAAGGAAGTTTACTTTCACCCAACGGGCCAAGGCGTTCGGGCGGCCTAAATAGACCTCGCGGATGGCGGAACGCTCTACCCGCCATGGCCCAGCAGCCCCTTTGGTTCCTGCCCACGCAGGACATCCGCTGCCGCGCACCGTTCCAAGGCCGGCTGCGTCGGTGGCAAAGCCGGGGCCGCGAACGCGTCCGCTTCAGCATGTTCCCCAGCCCCCGCATCCGGCCGGCACACAGGCTGGAGCGCACCTGGTCTACAGCTCAGGAGGCGCCGGCGCCTCATTTGTCACCGAAGACAGTCCCATGGACGTCGCCCAGGACGTCGGCGAAAGCGTCGCGGCCAGCTGGTACGGCTTGGTATCCCAAGGGTAGCTGAACGAACTGCTCGCCGACCGGCCCATCCTCCCCGTCGAGATCGACCGTGTACTCCTGAAAGATTGCGCCCAGCGAATCGGCGAATACAAAACCGACCTGCAAGGAGTCCGCAAAGCCTTGCGCCTGGCATTCTGGGAAAAGCTGGACACACTCATCTGAGGCTCGAAACCTGCCGATGGCGTACGGCCCGTCAGGTTCGGGTTAGCGGGACCACCAGTCCCCATATAGCAGACCGGAAGCACAAGTTAGAAGGATGACTGGTCTGCTTCCTGAGCCTTCAGTTCGTCGATCAAGGCGTCAATCTTAGCGGCACGACGGATCGACCAGAGCGGAATCCAGATCCCCAGGCAGACGAATAGAACTGTCCCAAGCCACCAGAACCAAACCGATGGTTCCGTTACGATCAGGAAGACGCAGAGGGCTGAGAAGAGAGCAAATTCGATGGGTCCTACCCATACCATGCGCCGCTCGGTGCGTCTCTTGCGTTCAAGCAGCGGAAGCCAGATCTCGGGCTCGGCACTTTCCGGCAGCGAGCCTTCCTTTACAGCCTGCTGAATGGCCTTTGAGGTGTCGGGGCCACCGTATTTCGCCTGCTGGCGGCGGAAAATTAGAGCCATGAATCCGCCGTAAAAGATTCCCCCAACAAGGGCGCCTACCAGCAAGCCCCAACTGGCTCCACCCGGACGAATAGCAGCCTGAATCCCGAACCAGCCCAGCGTCCAGAACACAGCCAAGATGGCCGCCAGCGTCCACCACGATCGCTTTCCTAGCCAGTCCTGCCACTTCTTCAGCATCGACCCTCCCACAGTTTGCGGCCACCCCCAGGGTGTTGAAGACATCGTAGCCTCGCTGTTTCGCCCCTGGACCCATGCCACAATCGAAAAAAGGCCCCTCATTCAGGTTCTGAACGCCTCGCCGGCATCGACCGAGAAGAAACGCGAACTGCTGGCGGCCCTGACATCGACCTATGCCGAAGTGATAGGGATCCGGCCGGATACCATCCGTGTTGTTCTCCAAGAGGTGCCGCGGGAGAACTGGCCGGTGGCTGGAGTGACCCTTGGTGATTCAGGACAGGACGAAGCGGTCTAGCGTTCCGCCTGGCGCTTCGTCGACCAGGGACGACCTGGACTTATCTTGAGCCGAAGGATGCCGACAGCCGAGAGGATGACTACCGCGTGCTGCGCAACGAATAATCTCTCATATGTGTGGAAAACCGACCCCGGATCGACCGGATGCAGGGAGCTGATTGTGAAACTTGTTGATGGAAGCTACCACCGGGCGCTGTTCCAGTTCCGGCCATGAACAGTAAGAGGGCGGTTGACAGGCGCCGGCGGCTCGCGCTGCTGCCTGCATGTGCCGGAATTATCGGCTGCTGTCTTCTGTCCGGGTGCGGAATCCAGGCCGGCACCCCGTCCCCGGCAGGGACAGTGACCGGCCGCAATAGCACCGGGACCGCCTCCAGCACCCCGCACAGCGACAGCGACCCGGGGGACAGGAAGCTGCACATGCTCGCCGTGGACCCCGTCCTGGCTGAACTGCCGTCAGGACTGGCCAAAACGGATGAGAAGCAGACCCCGGCCCACTACGAGACTCCCGGCTTCGGTTCCGGGGGTTCCTTCGGTGCCGGGGTTAGTGTCACCTTCACCAGCGCCGCCAGCATCCCCGACGTCTACAGGATGATCGGGGAAAACGCCGTCCGGAACGGCTGGGTAGCTAAGGCGGCCGACTCGACGGGGATGACCAACAGGTGGCTGAAAACCTATCCCGACGGCTCCCCGGCAACCCTGATCCTTTCCTGCAAGGACCAGAACGCCACCACAACGACCCGCTCCTGCACCCTGGACGGCGGAATCTGAGGCCCGGCATCCGCGGACCGGGAGGGTGTTTCCTGAAGAGCCGTACCGCAATCTGATAGCCCGGTTGCTGCAGAAGGGGAGCCCTTCTCGGCTTCAATCCCACAAGCTACTCTGTGGCCAAGGGCAATCAGTGGAGGGGTGGGCAGTGGGGAGAACTTTCAAGGAACTGGCGTCGCTCCCGTTGCCGCTGCGGGTGGCATGGGTGACGTGCGGCGTCCTCATTCTGCTCACCGTCCTGGGCTCACTTGCGCTGCCGCGCGACGTGGCGAAAGCGGTCTTTCCGTACGCCTTCGGGTTGATTGGCCTTGCCGCGTTCCTTGAAGGCATGATTCTGGTCACCGACCATCGCGGTTCCTTATCTGCGGTTGCCAAGCTCTCAACGATCGGCATCGGGTCGCTGCTACGAGTTTTTCTTCGCGTGTACGGCGCCCTCTCTGTGGTCTTCGGCGCGATCTTCGTGGCGGTGTCCGTTTTTGTCCTGGTCTACGTGCACCCGTCATGACACCTCGCAGCAAGAAATGGATCCCTTTAGAAGCGGGCCCCGCGTCTGCAACAGATTCGCGAGCGGTTGCGCTGTTCCTAAGCGGGACTGGCTAGTGGCAGCTTTGGCGAGGTGATTCGATGGCTCCCGGGGTATTGTTCGGGCTCGTGCTAGTCGGCGCGGGCCTGTTTGGCTGGGCGATCGCACGGCCGCTGGCGCGTCGCGCCGCCAAGATCCGGACGTGGGTTTCGGCCACTGCCGATGTCGCCTGGTGGACACAGCGAGGTACCACGCAGGTCCGTGTCATGGCGGCCTGTTGGATTGTCATCGGATTCGTAATCGCGGTTCTCTCCCTGACGGCCGGCCCGTAGGGGGCCGCTCTGTGTCGGCCCTGTCAGGCGCGCTCAAGAGGGCGTCTCGGTCACCGATTCCGGTAGCCGGCTAGTACCTCACGAAGCCGTGCTGGATGACCTGCCGGTCAGCGGCGAGGGCCGCCAGTGGAGGTGGGCTCTTCCTGTTCTCCGCCGGTATTCCCTTGGCGGGCGCTCGTACCCAACAGGGTCAGCGGGGCATAGGACCGGGATGAATTGCCGCAACGCGGCACGACTAGACGAACCCCGGGGCCATCGCAACGGTCACCGGCGTCCTCGTGGGCAGCGCGTTCGCCATGGTCTCCTACCGGCATATCTCTCAGGCCAGAGCCCGCGATAAGGTCAGCGACATGGATACCGTCCCGGGGAAGCCCGCCGACAATGAGCAATACAGAGAAGTCATTGGATTCAACAATCAACGTTTCAACGCCACGGTGCCTTTGATCGAGCTTGTGGCCACGAGGGAGCGGCTGGAGTTCCGTGCACGGTTTGGTTTTGGTCGGTTCGTGGGACCGTGGCGAGTTGAGCGATCGCAGGTCAGAAGAGTCTTCAGAGCCCCCGGACTGTTTTCCGACGGCATCGCCATCCAGGGCGACAACTACTTGGACTGGACCATCTACTCATTCCACCCCGAGGTAGTGCTTCTCTCGCTTGAGGAGCTCGGCTATCCGGTCAACTGGCTTGACCGCTACTGAGGCACACACCCGCCGAGCCAACCCCGGTCGAGTCTCACAGACTCTAGCTTGGTGCTCCACGATCGGGAAACGACTTCGAGTGGGTTCTTCGTTTCCAGGAGTGTCTCACCAAGTCAGTCGCATTGCGCCTGTCTCACAAGTCCTTAAGGTCTGGCGAGACATGGATCCAAGACTCCGGCAGACCTCGTAAAGCGCGAGGGTGTCCATCCATCGTTGATGCGGAAGTCGGAGAAGCTGCCGCAGTGGTCGATCCACCGAGCACTGTCCTTTACCGGAAGCGGCCCTCCATTCAGCATCGAGCGCGGTCCATGTTGGACACCGATGATGACGCCGGTGCCTCCGGGTGATCCTTTAGCAAGCGCGGCCGGGCAAAACCTCACACAATACAAAACTCTGGTCCGTGGGAGGTGGTGATCCATGATGAAGGCGTCACCACGGCGGCTGCCGTGCCCATTTGGAAGCACCTGATTGGTGGGGCCACGTGTCCCGATGCGGCCACATTCGCTTTTCCCGAGAGTGCCAGGCCGGCCTGAGATGCTCCAATTCCCGCTTGCAGGTCTCCGAATTATCTGAGAGGACCGATTCGAAAGGAAAGTTCGATGTTTTCGAAAATCCCTCCAGAAACGAGAAAAGGCCCCCTTCCGGGAGCCATGTGATAACCATCGTCTCTAAGAGGCCAATGTCGTTCCTCAGGTTATCACATGAGGAGAAATTCCCGGTCTCTCACATTCCCGCCACTCCACCGGGAAAACGCCCGGAAACACCGCTCAACCTACCTGTGGTCGAGTGGAAAAACGGCCCCGCATCCCAATGCTGGCGCGGATTTTAGCCTCCACCGGACCCCCACTCGACCAAAACCACCTCGGGAGGTACGTGCTTACTAAGAGGGAAAGTACTCTCTTACTAAGAGCCTAGAGGGGTCTCTGGGGAAGAGAACCAGGGGCCCCTTATATATATCTCTATTTAAGGTCGTTTAAGTAGAGTAGTAGTAGTAGGGGGCCCTATATTCCCCGCCATTCCGGGGATTTTCCCACTCGACCAGATGGTAGGTTTCCGGCGGTAGGACGGCGATTTCAGCCTTCGACTCTACGGGCAGGCCGCCGCGGCCCCTTTTGGCAGCGGCCGCACACATAGGCTACTGGGTCTCCCCGGCCAAAACGGTCAGCATCAGCAGCCTCATCACCGACTCCGATCCGCGACTGCCCGGGGAAGCACTCGCGACCTGGCTGGACAACCCCGTCATCGAAGATTTCCTCGCCGAACCCTACGACACCGCCGTCACCACCGACGAAGGCTGGGACGAGACGGGCATCGAATGCACCGCCCAGCTTCCCGACGGGCCGCTCACCGAAGGCCAGATCGTCGACGCTGCGTGGAACGGCACCAAGATCGTCCAGCTCCACAACGAATCCGACCACGGCTCCTTCGGCTCCGAGAACCTCGGCTGGCTCATCATTGAGCGCGGCGAAGGGCGCCACCGTACTGGGGACCCGTCGCAGCACGCGGCGCCGGCCTGTATCTGGGGCCGGACGAGGGCCACGCATGACCCATGACCGGCACGGCAAACGTTCCCTCACCCGATGTGGCCGCCATCGCGAATGCCAAGGAGCTCAACGGCATTCGGATCCCGACGCGTCATTGCCTAGACTGCCAACCGCCGGCTCGCAAAGCTCAGAGGACATTCAAGTCGGGGACCGCGAAAGGTGAGAGATCGTTGGACTTCCTGAATCAGTCGTCTCTCAGATATGGTTTTCTCACTGCCCTGATGGGCCTCTGGCACGATGGTGTCGCTAATTACCGCGAGGGGAGACGAAACCTCCGCGGACCCTGCAGCCCTGATGGGCCTGATCTGGCACCGGTGATTGGTGTCGCTTTTTACCGCGAGGGGAGACGAAACCTCCGCGGACCCTGCAGCCCTGATGGGCCGCCCGCGTTCCTTCCCTATGAATTCATAGCGAAGAGCGCGCTCGCACTGTGTAGGACTAGTCCATCGACTCCGTCTGCACAGTGCGGGCGGTCCTCTCCCCAAGACTGAGATGATCAGCCGCTGACAGTTCGTGCAGCCGGGACGTCAGCCTCGTCATCACCAAACAGCCTTCCAGAGGCAGGGCTGGCTATAGGGGATAGCGGGGACGGTTTCTGCTGTCTCCGCACACATCTCGTGACGTGAACGATTTCGGAATTGACGCAGCGGCCTATCGATCCGGGCTTGATCCGGAAGAGGTCGCATACTCACGATGGCTGGCAGGTCTATTCGACGGACTGGTGAGTCCAGACTTGAGGATGGCCAACGAGCGCCAACTGCTGTTGCAAGTCCGGGCGAGACCCCTCTTGTTCGCGACCTTCGTGTCGGGCGTGGTCTCAGACTTGCTGAGGAGCCTGCCGACTGAGGACCCATGGAGGCACACAGCCCTGGTTCGGGGGACGGTACTGTCCGTGCGAGGGGATTGGTTCGGAACCAGGGTCGACGCCACAGACTGTCAACGGCAACTTAGAAATGACCGGGCGCGGTATGTTGGGTTGCCCGTTGGCGGCAAGTGATTGACCGGGCGCGG